>JAJDDM010000123.1 GCA_029260315.1 Phycisphaerales bacterium
CGACGGCATGGTCCTGCGCGTCGCACGCCACTCCGGCGACCGCTTCGCGACGTTTGGCGCACACGGCGATCGCGGCTACAAGCTGCACGCGATCTGCGATTCGACCGGCAAAGTAGGGGTCTGGCGGGTCACGCCGCCGCACTGCGCGGAGACCAAGATCGCGCATCGGCTGCTCCGCGTCGCGTTCATCGAGGGGTACCCGCTCGCCGACGCCGGGTATGACAGCACGAAGCTGCACGCCGCGTGCGCGCAGCACCGCGTGCAACTGGTCGCCCCGCGCAAGGCGAGTCGCAAGGGGCGCGGCGTGCGGCGCGGCGGCACACCCCCGGCGCGCCGGCGGTCGACCGATCTCACCGAGTGCGATCGGACAGGCTTCGGCCGCTCCTTGGGCGTCGCGCGCGGGGTCATCGAGCGAGTGTTCGGGCGCCTGGAGAACCGCTTCAGCGTCAAACATCCGCCCGCATCGGTCCGCGGCCTCGAACGCGTCCGCCGATGGATCCAGGCCGCCATCATCCTCGGCCTGGCCCTCGGCAAGTTCAAACCGTAGATCGCTTGACGCAAAAAGCTCTCACGGTCGGGCCTGGGATGCTGCTTGCTCCGTTTGGACTCAAGCCGCTATCGAGAGATCGCGCCATGGGCGTGATTAGAAGAGATTGACGATCAGGTCCATGAATCCGTCGCGGAAGACCGGGTCGAGCACGCCGAGTTCGCCGAACTCGATAAACGCGCCAGCGAAGTCGGTAAGAGCCTCCTGGTGATCGCCCAGGCAGCTCACGAACTGCGCGTAGGGCGCTTCGAGCGGGCCGAGATCGAGCGCCTGCATCTCGTTGAAGAACTGGGTGATGCGCTGGGCGGTGAGGTTCTCGAAGCTCGGGCCGATGTCGAAGAGGAGGTCAATGACGAGTGGCTCGACGCGCGCGAGGATCACCTGGCCCTCCTGATCGGAGAGACCCTCAATGGCGTTTTCGAGGGCGCGTTCCTCGTCGCCGCAGTGCGCGACGATCTCTTGGGTGGCGTCGATGCCGGTCCAGATCTGGGCGTTGAACAGGCCGAGGTTTTCGACGCGTTCGATCTCGTCCCAGAAGGCGTCGTCGATGAGTGCGAAGTCCTCGCCGTTGCCGGCGTCCTCGGTGAAGAACTCATCCTGGGCTCTGAAGTCCTGGCGTTCAGAGAATCTTGCGCGGAAGTTGTCCGAGCCTCTGCCGCCGGTGATGTCGTCTTCGCCGAGCCCGCCGAAGAGGATGTCCGGGCCCGCGCCGCCGAGGAGGATGTCGTTGCCCGCGCCGCCGTTGAGCTCGTCGCCCTGGGCGTTGCCGCGCAGCTCGTCGTCGCCATCCTCGCCGAAGAGGGTGTCGTTTCCGTTGAGCCCGAGCATGAGGTCGTTGCCGGCGCCGCCGAGCATGAGATCGGGGCCCTTGCGGCCTTCCATGCGGTCGTCGCCGTCGCCGCCGTTCATGGAGTCGGCGCTGTTGCCGCCGATGAGCCGGTCGTTGCCGGGTCCGCCGGTGAGTGTGTCGGCCTGGGTGTTGCCGAGGAGGCGATCGTCGCCGTCCTCGCCGATGAGGGTGTCGAGGCCGCTGCCGCCGACGAGGCGGTCGTTGCCTGCGCCGCCGAAGATGGTGTCGTTGGCGGTGTTGCCCTTGAGGACGTCGTCGCCCGCGCCGCCTCGGATGAAGTCTTGGCCCCCGCCGCCATTGAGCGAGTCGTCGCCGTCGCCGCCGAAGAGATCGTCTGCGCCGGGTCCGCCCTTCATGAGCGCGCCGATGTCGTTGCCGGCGGCGTCGAGCAGCGTGCCGCGGACCTCGCCGCGATCGGGCCCGCCGAGCAGGCGCATGGTGATGGAGCTGACGCCCGTGAAGACTTCGCCGTCGGCGACGCCGTCGACGCCGGAGACGGCGACCTGCCCGTTGGCGGGGCCCTGCTCGACGACGATCGAGTCGGGGCCGGCGGTGCCTGTCAGGATCAGCTCTCCTCCCGGCGTCAGCTCCGCCGAGAGGAGTCGGCGGGATTCCAGGGCCTCGAAGAGGCCCGACGGTGTGTGCGTCGTCCGTTGCATGTTCTCACCTCTTGTTGGCGCCGGATCTGCGCTCTCCGGCGCACCGTGAAATGGTATCGAGAGTCCGGGCGGACGACAATGGGATATTGAGCCGACTGGTCCCCCCTAGATCGTGTTGAGCGGCATCTCGTCCAGAAGCTCGCGCGGAATCGGGTCCAGTGCTCTGAGTCGGGCGAGCTCGACAAAGCCCTGAGCGAGATCATCGACGGCCCGGGCGTTGCTCTGCCAGATCAACACAGAGGCGTCCAGCACTTCGCCGAGTTCATCGAGGGTCACTCCTTGAATATCCGCGAGGAATGCTTGCACGCGATCGCCAACCAAGCACGTCATGGTGGGACCGGGTGGCTCTCCAGCCATCGACGACTGCAAAGGCGAACTCATCCCAGAAAGAAGCAGGGCCAGCACAGGAGCTCGCCCCGTCTGGTCGCAAGTCACACGCAGTGCTTAGAGCAGCAGGTCGTCAAAGAGCGCCTCGTCAAAGGTCTGGTTCAGGAGCCCGAGGCTGCCCAACTCGCGAAAGCCGGCCATGCTGCGGTTCAACGCGGTGCCGTTGGAATCGATGCAGCTCAGATACGCATTGAGCAAGTTCTTGAGCCCGTCGGGCGCATCGACTTCTCTGAAGCCGTCGTAGAAATCCAGCACAGCCTGGGCGGTGAGGCCCTGGAGGTCATCGCCGATGACGGCATCAAACGCGGCATCGAGTGGATCCAGTTGATTCCCAATGGACTCCTGTACATCGCCGGGGAGGCTGACGAACTCATCGTTGACCGCCTCCAGATGTCCGCCGCACTCGGCGAGCAGTTCCTGTGTCCCGTCAACGCCCCTCCAGATTCTGTTGTTGAGCAGGTCGAGATCGTCGAGTCGATTGAGCTCATCCCAGATGTCGTCGCCGATGACGGCGAAGTCCTCGCCGTTGCCCGCGTCCTCGCTGAAGAATGCGTCGTCCTCGCCGAAGTCGTTGCGCTCGAAGGACTTGACTCGGAAGTTGTCGCGGCCGCCGTTGCCGGTGACCGAGTCATTGCCCAAACCGCCGAAGAGGATGTCGGCCCCGGCCCCGCCTTGGAGCACATCGTTCCCGTCACCGCCGTGGAGGAAATCTTTGGCGGCGTTGCCCTTGAGGAAGTCGTCGCCGGCGCCGCCGAAGAGATTGTCTCGGCCGTTCTTGCCGAAGAGTTCGTCGTTGCCGTTGCCGCCCTCGAGCAGATCGTTGCCGCTGCCGCCGACGAGCCGGTCGGCGCCATCCTCGCCGAAGAGCTGGTCGGTATGGGTGTTGCCGAGCAGGCGGTCCACGCCGTCGCCGCCGAAGAGCTGATCGTTCCCATCGCCGCCGACGAGGCGGTCGTTGCCGTCGTCGCCTCGCATCACGTCATCGCCGTTGTTGCCCTTGATGACGTCATTGCCGGCGCCGCCCGAGAGATCGTCATTACCCCCGCCGCCCTTGATCGAGTCGTTGGCGGGCCCGCCGATGATCTGATCGTCGCCTCGGCTGCCCTCGATCGACGCGATGAGCAGGTCGCCCTGGGTGTCGGTCGGGCTGCCGGTGATCTCGGCGCTGTCGTTGCCGGCACCCAGGCGGATGGTCAGGGCGTTGACACCCTGGAAGACCTCGCCGTCGGCGACGCCATCGACGCCAAAGACCTCGACCTGGCCTACTCCGGGCCCCTCGCCCACGATGATCACGTCGGCCCCGTCGGTTCCGATAAGCACGAGCTCACCCGTGCCGAGCAGTTCTGCGCTCAGCAAACGACGGCTTTCGAGCGACTCCAAGACGGCGACCGCGCGGTTGTTCGATGCACTCATCTCGAGATCCCCTTGGTGGCGAATGGTCCACTATGAGGTCGATCATATCGTCGGGGGATCCGGGCCGATGATGGCGGGGCCAATCAACCTATCCTGCTGTTCGCGACGACCACTTCCTGCTGTTCGCGACGACCACTTCCGGGATAGTCCGGGATAGAAAGAGGCATTCAATCCCGCCGGCAAGGAGCAACATGCCCACCGATCTCGCTCGCTCTCGCGTCGTCGTCACCGGCGGGGCCGGATTCCTGGGAGGCGTGGTCTGCCGAAAACTCTCCGAACGCGGGTGCCGGAACATCCTGATCCCCACGATTGAGGAGTATGACCTGACAAGCGAGCCCGGCGTCGCGCGGATGTACGCCGACATGCGTCCTGACGTGGTTCTCCATCTGGCCGCCGAGGTCGGGGGCATCGGGGCCAACCGTGACAACCCCGGGCGGTACTTCTACGCGAATATGGCCATGGCGCTGCACCTGATCGA
>JAJDDM010000124.1 GCA_029260315.1 Phycisphaerales bacterium
TACGATGACGCAACCTCGCCCCCAAACGGTTTCAATCCGCGCCTCCGCGGGGGAGGCGACCATAGCCTTACTGTATTGTCCCGGTGTCCCGCCAGGTTTCAATCCGCGCCTCCGCGGGGGAGGCGACCACGGGATCATTTCGGCCCATCCCGCCCAGGAAAGTTTCAATCCGCGCCTCCGCGGGGGAGGCGACGTCGTCATCGCGTTTCTCCTACCCGGCACCATCGTTTCAATCCGCGCCTCCGCGGGGGAGGCGACTTGTAGCTCGCCGTCCCTCGCCGTCAATAAATAATGTTTCAATCCGCGCCTCCGCGGGGGAGGCGACTATCGGCTACCCGCGGACCTGTCAAGTTAAATAATGTTTCAATCCGCGCCTCCGCGGGGGAGGCGACAACGCGATGACAACGACGACGGGCGAACACTGGCGTTTCAATCCGCGCCTCCGCGGGGGAGGCGACAGCTCGCCGTCCCTCGCCGTCAATAAATAATAATGTTTCAATCCGCGCCTCCGCGGGGGAGGCGACACGACTGAATTCCGGCGATGGTGCCAGGTAGGAGTTTCAATCCGCGCCTCCGCGGGGGAGGCGACGCCCATCGTCGTAAGATAGGTCGTAAGGTCGTAGGCGTTTCAATCCGCGCCTCCGCGGGGGAGGCGACGTTGAGTATCTCGGCTACTCACCACCGTGTCAAGCGTTTCAATCCGCGCCTCCGCGGGGGAGGCGACGGCCTGATCATATCTCCTATCAATTCTGGTGTTTGCGGTCCTATTTCCGCGAACCTTGTGGTCCGCGGGTGCTGCGACGGGTACTGCGGCTGATCGCAAGCGTCTATGTACTTGTCAAAGAGCGAGTTGCGCCCGTCGCGAACCGACCAGGCTATTCCGGAACGCTAGGCGTTCGCGGCTGCCGCGATCCGGCCTCACGCGATCAGGGGGGCGTCCGGGTCCGACGAGCGGTCCGGTCCGATGTGCTCGACTCGACCGTGCCAATGCTTGCCAAGGTGGTAGAAGCGGATGCTATCGGTCGATTCATCGATGAGGGCTGTTAGGGACGCCTTCAGCTTGACGAACTGAGCTGGATCGAGCTTGCACTCGAACACGGAGTTCTGGACACGCTGGCCCCAGTCGCAGCAGAGCCGGGCGACGCGCCGGAGGCGCCGCTTGCCGGCCTCGTCCGTCGTGGTGACATCGTATGTGATGAGCACATGCATGCGTCGCCTCACTTCCAGATGAAGGCCGGATAGCACTCGAGCTCGCCGCGGAGCAGTCGGCTCAGGAGGCGGGCCTGGAGATGGACGATGAGGCCGACGCTGACCCGCTCTTGAAGGTAGGGGTGCGTGATCTCGTCTTGCTTGCGCGATTGGTAGGCTGAGAGCACCGTTCGCCGTCCGCTGTCGGTCAGATTCACCGCACCCCCATCGAGTGCATGGAAGTCCTTCTCGTGGATCTGGCGCCTGTTGATGAGACTGAGCGCCAGCCGGTCGCACAAGAAGCTGCGGAGTTCCTCCATGAGGTCGAGCGCCAGCGACGGGCGGCCGGGCCGGTCGCGGTGGAGAAACCCGACGGCCGGATCGAGACCGCAGGCTTCGCAGGCCGACCGGGCGTCGTGAGCGAGCATCGCATATAGGAAGCTCAGGAGGCAGTTGAACGGATCGCGGGGCGGGCGGCGCGACCTCTCGGTCATGAGGAAGGGATCCCGGTCTGGGCGGGGCAGCGTGATGAGCTGGTCGATGGCGCCAAAGTACACGGCCGCCGCGTCCCCCTCGAACCCACGAACAGCCTCGAGGTCCGCGGCGGCGAGGGCCCGGCGGCTGATCGGGGCGAGCCGCCGACATGCCAAGTCCAGCCGACCCTCCGGGTCGGGGTGGTCGCGAGTTCCTCGGAGCAGCGTCGTCCGGCAGTTGGCGATCTTCGCCGCGACCATCGGTCCAGCGATGCGCAGGCAGGTCGGTTCGTCGTCCGCGGCTCGATACTGATCCCGCCGCAGGAGCACGTTGCCCGGCGTGAACCCGCAGACCCGCGCCCGCAAGCGACCGAACTCGCTGAGGAAGGACACGGCGACGCCCTCTTCTGCGCACATCGCCAAGAGCGGCGTCGTGGCGTTGATTCGGCCGAAGCAGACGATGCCCCCGATCGTGTGGACGGGGACGCGGATGCGGACCTGGCCATCGACCGAGACGAGGATTGCGCGCCCATCCTTCCGGAGCCACGCGCCGTCGGTCTGGACGAACAGGGTGTTGAGATGCTGCTTCACGGGTTCGTCTCCGGCGCGTCGGCGCCGAGGCTCGCCGCGAGGGAGCGGGAGAGGTACCGCTTCGGATCCCGCGTCGGCCCGGTGCCGCCGGGCATGCAGAGGTTGAGCAGCGAGCAACTCCGGCACTTGGGCTGCTTCTCGGCGGGCGGGACGTGATTCGTGGCGATGTTGGCCCTCACCTCCGCCAGCACCTTCTCTACCAGGCGTCGCAAGGCGGTGTCTATCTGCACGGTCTCCCGTCGCCGGACCTCGTGATAGAACAGGTCTCCCTCGGGGACCTGGAGCCCGAACATGTCTTCGAGGCACATCGCCTGCGCCGCGAGTTGCACGCGGTCGTGGTTCTGGCGCTTTGGCTTGCCGCGCTTGTGCTCGACGGGACGGGGATTCCCGCACGGTCGCCCGGCGTCATCCAGCGGCAGCTCCACCTGGTCCGCTTTGCCGGTCAGACCCAAGCGGCGGCTCAGCAGGGGCATCGCTCGCACCACGCGGACCGGATCCCCGCCCGTGCCTTTCCGCGAGCCGGGGCTGTCGGATCGCTCGTGCAGCACCCGCCCCTGGGCGGTCAACCGATTCTCGGCCCACAGGCCGTCGATATGAATCAGCGCGCACTGGCGCGGGCAGAAGAGATGGTGCTGAAGAGCCGAGATCGGGATGAGGTCTTCGTCGGCGTACAGGGCAGCCTCCCTGATCAGTTCCGCGCTGGACACCCCGCGGCGTTAGGCAAGGCGATTCTCCACGCCGACTCTTGCCCAATCTGGATGAGTCCGTTCTGACACCCGCCAGCAACGAGCCGCTGCTGCCGGGCGGAGATGCACACGAGGAGTTGCGCTACGCCTCCCAGTCGATCCAGCGTTCGACCATCACTCCCTTCGGCAGGTCATTCACATCCACCGTGATTGTGTAGTCCTCGGCGGATCGCGGTGGGCGAGCGTCGTTGAGCAGTTCGCCATTGCCGTTGCCGGGGAGGGGCTGGACGCCATCGTTTGGAACGCAGGTGACACGCTTGAAGAGCTGGTCGGCGCGGGCGTTGCCGAGGGCGCTGTCGTGCTTGAAGGCGATGCAGGCGACGGGGCGCATGTTGCCGCGGGCGGCCGAGCGGTCGTGCTCGAACATCTGGTCGAGTGCCTGCTTGAGGAGTTCGAGGTCGGTCTCGGAGAAGCCCGTGCCGCGGCCGCCGTTGGCGAGGTTGGCGTTGACGTAGCCGTGGACGCGGTAGAGTGCGTAGGGGATGGTGAACTTGCGGCCCATGGTGCGGTTGTCGCCGCCCTGTTTCTCGGCTTCGCGCTCGGTCGTGACCGCGCAGCGGGTGACCGAGTGCTCCGCCGAGATGATCGGATGGTGCGAGCGGGCGATGCCGAACTGCACCGGCCCCCGCACCTGGCCGCAGTTGACGTCCGTCGTCATGACCGCGCCGAAGGTACGGATGTCAAAGAAGTTCTGACACATCCACTGCGTCAGCTGCTCGTCGATGTCGGTCTTGTCTTTCCTGGCTTTCTTCAGCTCCTTCGGATTCACATCGAGCGCTTGGTATGCGCGTTGGTGCTGGCTGTTCAGAACCGCCTTCTCCTTGACGTAGATCTCATAGGGCGGCTCCTCGCGCTGGACCAGGCCGACGTAGTTTCGCACCTTGCGCTTCAGGCAGACGTCCGTGACGAGTCCCTGGCCGGTCTCGGGATCGAGCCGCGGGAGGTTCCCGGCGTCCGGATCGCCATTGGGGTTGCCGTCGGTGATGTCGAAGAAGTACACGAAGTCGTAGCGGTTCTCGATCGCCTTGCCGTTCGTCTTGCTCATGCCGTCACCTCCTCGAGTGCTGGTTCAGTGTGATCGTCGGGTTCGTTGCCGGACTTTTTGCTCGTGAAGAAGTCCTGCCGCTGGTGGTAGTAGCCGATGTGAAACATCCCCTGCTGTTCGAGCGGCAGGTGTGCGGGGAAGCGGTCGATGTGGGAGCAGATCTCCTGGACGAGCCGCTCGCGGTTTACGCGCCAGCCCCCGTCGAGCTTGTCGATGTGATGCTGGTGCAGCCGGACGAGGCGGGGGAAGACCGTGGAGGGCGTCGCGGAAGCGGTTCCGAAGTACCCGTCTTTGATGGTCTTGTTCAGCCCCGGCAATGCGTCCTGCTGCGTCTTCTCGAAGGCCGCAAAGAGGCGGCCCATCTGGTATGCAGGGTCGGGATGGTCTCTGTTCAGTGCCACTGGTACCTCCTTCTGGCGTCCTGCGAGCCGGGCGTTGCGAACGATGCAAGCCTTGAGCATGGCGGCTCGGCGGTGGTTCATGGTCTGATCCGCGCGGAGGCGGCGGATGATGCCGCCGAAGATCGCCTGCGGGTACGCCGTCCCTGTGAAGACTGCGCGTGTGAACTCGCCGGCGAGTTGTGCGATTTGCCTCTCACGGTTGGCGGCGGTTCCCTCGGGCATGGCCTCATAGATCAGGCGGCGGACTATCAGCGGCGGATCGTCGTCGCGCGCCCCGGTCATTTCGAGGTCCGCAACGTGCTTGGCCAGACGCTCGGCGAACTGCTGAACCGTGCCCGGAAGCCAGAAGCGGACGTTGACCCGCGAGGCGTTCGGGGAGAGGCCGAGGATGTAGAATGGTGCGGCCGGATCTTCCACGGCGTCGGCCAGCCGCCCCTGACGGGCAGCCTTCAGAAAGGCGGAGACGCGGTCGGCCATCGTCTTGTCCTCGGCCGATTCGTCGATGACGTGGGCGAAGAAATCCTCCGCTTCGCTGGCGCGATCGCTCCAGAAGACCACGGTGGCGTCGCCGATGCGGACCCGCCGCGTCGAGTCGGCGAGCAGGCGGTTGAGGGCGGTTGTGTAGCGGAAGGCGTCGCGGACGCCGACGGGGGCGTTATAGCTCTGTTCTCTCCCGTAGCTCTCGAAGGCGTCGAGGTTGAACGAGACGATCGCCGCGCCCATGGTGTTCGCGCCGCTGATGCCGCCGATGAGCGGGTGCAGGCGAGCGAGCTCGTCTTCCGCTCCGCTGATGAGCGAGACACCGCGTTCACCTTTGTCTGCCGACTCCAGGGTCGATCGCCAGGCGGCCTTGACCGCGTCGCTCTGGTGGATGTAGCCTTCACGCCCGCGGATCTTGAAGACGACGTTCTTCCCCGCCGCCTCCTCCCAGCCCGGCAGGTCCTCGGCGTCCGCTGGTGTCCAGCGTTCGAGGAAGCGGCAGAGAGCCGCGTAGCCATCGTCATCCCCGACCAGATCACACATGCGGAGGTGCAACTCGCGGAACGCGTCGAACATCGCTTCCGCGCGCTCCGGCTTGTCCTTGTTGTCGCGGCCGAGCGCATAGCCCGTGTTGTCCCAGCAAAAGAACGGTTTCATGCCGGTGCCAGACCGACCGCCTCCGTCAGGCACAACCATCAAGGCGGGAATCGGCTTGCCCTTCTCGTTCTGGCGTCGGATGTCGATCAGACCGGGATCGCAGATGGTCCCGTCGGGCTCGAGAACGATGCAGTAATGGATCTTCTCTCGGCTGAATCCGAACTCCGCGATCTTCTGGTTTGGGTCGTCCTCCAGCCGCCGGTAGTAGTCGATCAGCGCCGGCAGGACGCCGCTCTTGACCTCGTTCATGGGCGCACCCCCTCGCCGTCGAGCGGCGGCACATCAATGACGCCGTCACGCATGTGTGCTCGGAAGAAGCGCGGCTCGGCCCGCCAGCGCTGGCCGCGATGACTGTCAACGACGGGGCCCTTGGAGTCGGGGATGTAGGCGATGTCGTGGAGCATGTAGCCCAGGTCCTGCTCGCCCACCAGTTCGCTCGCCGGCGGTTCGTCCACCCACTCGAAGTGGCAGTCGAACTCCCGTGTGCCGAGGTAGGGTCGATGGAAGCACTGGCCCTTTTTGGCCCTGCGCTCGAACATCGCCAGGTGCTTGCCGGGATCCTCGCTCTGGTCGAGCAGGTCGAAGCGGGCCTCGATGACGTACGCCACGTCGCGGAGAATCGTGGCGGCCCGCTGCTGGCGGTCCTCCTCAATCACGAGTCCCAGCCGCCCTGTGCCGGCATTCATGGCAGTCTTCGCGGTGCGTTCAGAGATCTTGCTGGCGACCTCGTTCCGGCGGAGCGACGTGAAGCGGATCGGTCGCAGGACATGCAGGCGGGTGACATGCCAACGGATCTGCGGCTTCCAGTAGACCGCTTCCAGGATGCCGCGGGCGGCGGAGGGCGTGATGGCGTCGTAGCTGACCCGCTCGACTTTCATTTCTAGGCGGGTGAAGCAGGCGAAGTCGCCCCAGACGTGTAGAAGTACGCTCATCTTGCAGCCTCCCATGCAGATTCAGTCGTTTGTTCCCGGGAGGCGTGAGCGGCGGCGTGTCGCGCCCACGAGCCCGCGCTTCCTCGCGTCGACCATGCACCACCAGAACTCGCGGCGCGAGCAGGGTGAGCCCATTACCCGTACAAACTCCGTGTACAGCGGCTCGAACTCGAGGACCCTCGGGTCCGCCCCTCTTCGCATTGCATCAGAGCCAGTCATGCTATGAGGTCTCCCGGGTTCAGGCCGACTGCCTCAAAGTTCAGGCCTCGCATTGAGTCGTACGCCTTGTCATTGGCCAAGTAGAAGCGCCCGTGGCGTTCCTGCAAGACATAGTTCTCCAGAAGCGTCCGCAGGCCGCGATCAAAGACGCCGACGCTGTACCTCTGGGCCCGGCGATCCCAGCTCCGCAGGTGCCGGGGGTCCGGTGGGTCGGGCATATCCTCCAACTCGCGGCGGAGAGCGCATCCGTCGTTCCACGGCACGAGGACGCTGGTCTGGGCATCGTCGATCAGGCGATAGCGTTCGGCCGCCGCCCGGAACTGGCACGCGAGACCCTTGCCGGCGAAGCAGTCCATGACGCTCGGGCGGCCCTCGCCTCTCCCTCTGTCCCAGCCGCGGCCGCCGTCGCCGCCCTGTTGCCAGTAGTGCAGTCGGAAGTACTGTTCGATCGCCTCTGGGGAAAGGAGGTCGTGGCGGTGCTCGGGAATGACTTCGCGAGCCGTCTGCGCTGCCTGGCGGATGAACGGCGGAGGGTGGTGCAGGCTCTGGTCGTATTCGAAGACGACGACTCTGCCCGTGTCGCGCCGGCCCTCGCGATTGCACCGGCCGGCGGCCTGGGCGATCGAGTCAAGGCCCGCCGCGGCGCGATAGACGGTGGGAAAATCGACGTCAACGCCGGCCTCGATCACCTGTGTGGAGATGACGCGGCATGGAAGATCGACATCCGGGTGGAGGCGCCGGCGAATCTCCGCGACGACCTCCGCACGATGGGCGGGGCACATGTTGGCGCTGAGGTGGAGGCACTCCTCTGCCGGACAGCTCTCGGTCAGGAGTCCGAACAGCGTGGTAGCGTGGCCCCGCGAGTTGACGATGCAGAGCACCTGACGCTCGCCGGCGAGATTCCGCGAGAGCGTCTCATCATCCATCACGCCCGTGACCTCCACGCGCGTCCGCCGAAGGGCAGCGTGCAGGCGGTTCTCGTCGTGGATGATGGGCGTAACGCCCTTCAGGCCGATCGCAAAGCCATCGCGGATCTCGACGGCCGGCTGGGTGGCGGTGCAGAGGACGACGGTGCATCGGTAGTTGCGGACGAGTTCATTCAGCGCGGCCAGCGTCGGGGCGAGCAGATCCGGGGGGAGTGTCTGCGCCTCATCGAGCACGATGACGCTCTGCGCCACGCGATGGAGCTTGCGGCAGCGGGAGGTGCGGGCGGCGAACAGAGACTCGAACAGTTGCACGTTCGTGGTCACGGTGAGCGGCGCGTCCCAGTTCTCGGCCGCGAGTCTGGAGCGGTCGGTCTGGCGCAGCGGATCGTCCGGGGCGATGTTGCTGTGATGCTCCAGCAGGCTGGGCGCGAGATCGGCGAGCGCTGTCCTGAAGTTGTCGGCGGTCTGCTCGATGATGCTGGTGAAGGGGATCGCGTAGATGACGCGGTTGAGCCCATGCGTGCTCGCGTGCCGGAGTGCGAAGGCGAGGGACGAAAAGGTCTTGCCGCCGCCGGTCGGAACGTTCAGGGAGTACAAGCCGGGAGGCGATGAGGCGGCGCGTCGGCATGATGCGAGGACTTCATCCCGCCAGCGGTTCACGTTCGTATCGGGAGTAGACTTCAACGCCGCGAGGTGTGCCTCGAGTCGCTCAAGAAGCTGAGCGAGAGTTGGCGGTGTGTCTGGGCGGCGCGCCGCTCGCGCGGAATCCATAAACTGTTCAGTCGCGAGGAAGTCGGCGTCGACGAGGCAAGAAAAGAGCATCCGGACGAAGAAGCCGACCTGGAATGACAGTTCCTTGAGGTTGTTCAACCAAATGAAATCAGGCGGTGCAGGAAAGGGCGCGTTGAGAACGGACGCCGGAGCGCTGTCGAAGGCGTGAATCTGCTTCTGAAGGCGATGCCGCAGGCCCGAACGGCCCGACTCCCAGTCCGGCAGTCCGGCGTGATGTCCCGCAATGCAGTAGGCGAGGAGCCGGCCCCAACTCCCTCCCACGCGCTGCGCGTGCTGGGCTCCAGCGGTGGAGTGATCCACCCGCCCCGCCAGTTCCGCCCTATGAACGTCGGCTCCAACAGATTGCTTGAGGTAGTTCTGGAAAGCGTCGGAATACTTCCCGAGATCATGCCACCGCCCCGCCAACCTTCCCCACTCCCCCGCCCGAAACGCCCCCGCAAACGCCGAAGCCCGATCCGCCACGGCCGCGAGGTGGTCGTCAAGAGGATCCCACTCGGCTTCAGGCTTGCCCTCGACGCTGTGCGCGTATAATTCGGCGGACGCATGTCTCATCCCTAACCTCGCCGTCACGTCCGTGCTGCAACGCCGCGGGTACTCCTGCGTCACAGGTCAAAGCCCCGCCATCCGAGAGAGGCTACCAAGCTCTCCTCGGCCATGCAATCGTGCTGTTGGGATGCTCTTGGCCGCACGCTTTCCCATCGCTAGAGCATCTTCGCTCATCGCATAGCGTGTTCGGGGTGCCGTGGTCTGACGAGGCTCTGCGAGGAAGGCCACGCGAGCCGCCGGCGATGCCCGACGGAAAAGCTGCTTGAAAGCGCATGGCGGTGTCGGCGTGGCCTTCGCTCGAAGACTCGCATCAGACCACGGCACCCCCCAACGGCCTGCCCCGAAACGCTACGCGATCACAAAGACCGCTCTAGCCAGGCTCGGAGATTGTTGTATCAGTGAGACGGGCTTCCATAAACTTCACTTGGGTGACTTGCCGCGGATCGCGATTTCGCGGAGCGATGTAGCCAGATGCTTATTGCTCAACGCCTCACCCTCTCACCGCCTCTGACCAGCGGGCCCCAGGCTGTCCGGACTGTGTTGCGTCAGTTGGGCGCGCGCCCACTGTCGCCACTGTTCACTCTCGCCGCGCATGGCGATCTGGCGGAGTGCATCGGATGTCGTCTCGTCGGTGCGGTTGTGGCGGAGCTGGGCTCGTGCGAGGGCCTGGAGTGAGGCGATGTGGTTTGGGTAGACCTCGAGGGCGGTGCGGTAGCTGGCGAGGGCCTCTTCGATGCGGCCTGCGCGTTCGAGGGCCAGGCCGAGGTTGAGGCGGGGGTCGGGGTGGCCGGGCATGAGTTTGCGGGCCCACTCGAACTCGCCGGCGGCCTCGTAGAGGCGGTTCTGGGCGAGGTAGAGGACGCCGAGGTTGTTGTGCGCGGGGCCGTGGTAGAGGTCGTGGGTGAGGGATTCGCGCAGAAGCGTCTCGGCGCGGGCGGGGTCGGACACGAGGAACTCGGCGGCCTCGGCGTTGAGGCGTTGGGCCTCGAGAGGGTTGCGGTCTCGATCGGTCGCGGCGGCGTAGGGGCCGGTGGAGGGCGTGGAGCACGCGGAGACGCACGCGATGACCGCCGCGGCGAGCACGACTGACATGCGGTGGTGACTGATCATGGGGTGCTCCCGATGTCGACGTACGTCGCGGCGATGGTGATGGTGGCGGCGTAGCCGCTCTGGGTGTTGCGGCTTCTTTGCGAACCGACGCGGGTCAGTTCGAGATTCGTCGGCGTCCAGAGCGGTTCGCTGGTGCGCCAGTGGTCGAGGAAGCGGCCGAGGTCGGGCAGCTCGATGGGGGAGAGGGTGAACTGGATGGACTGGCGGCGGTAGCGCGGGCCGTCGGTTCGGCCGGGCAGTTCGGTGTCGCTGTGCTCGCGGTAGTTGGAGACGCGTCCGGTGCCGAGGGCGGTGTCGCGCAGGGCGGCGTTGATGCGTGCCAGGACGTCCTCGGGGGCGCGTTTGGCCGCGCCGATGCGCTCGGATTGTGCGCGGAGGGCAAAGACTTCATGGGCGTCGGCTTGGGCGGCGCGGAGCTGGGCGATCGCGGTTTCGGCGTCGGACTCTGCTGAGCGCAGGCGTCCGGTCGCCAATGCGCCCGCGAGCAGCATGGCCGCGAGGAGGAGGGCGATGAAGTAGCTTGGGCGGATCATGGGTCGTCCTCGGCGTCTAGGCGCAGGACGATCCGCACGCCATCGGCGGTCCTGTTCAGACTCGGCTGGGCTTGGGTCCAGCGTGGCGGCGATCGGAGCGCGTCGATGAGCGCCTGGGCCTCGTCGTTAGTGGTTGCGCTGGTGGTAATGGTCATCGCCGACGGCGATGCGACGATGCTCTGGGTCTGCACGGGCGGGTCTGCGGGCCAGGTGGCCAGCCACGCGGCGAGGTCGGGCGTCGGATCACGCGGCATCAGATCGCCGTCGGCCCGGCGGGTCTGGCGGAGACGCCGCAACTCGCTGGTCATGCGTGAGAACTGGGGCTCATCTGCGAGGCCGAGCACTTGTGCGTGGACCTGGACGATGGCGTCGGACGCGTCGGCGGCGGTGGCGCGGGCGGCGTGGGCTCTGCGTTCGACGCCGACGAGCAGGAGCGCGATCGCCAGGATAGCGGCGGCTGTGAGTTGGATGAGCCACCGCCGGCGGAGTGCGCGGACGCGCGGCGGCTCGAAGGGGCCGGTCAGCAGGTTCAGGGAGTCGGTCGGCGGCGGGGTGCCGACCGACTCGGCGACGTGGTCCGGGATGGCATCCGGTGTGAGCGTGAGGGAAGCGATGGGCTCCAGTTTTTCGATGTCGATGCCGCAGGCGAGGATGCGGTCGGCGTCGAGCGGGGCGTAGGCCGCGTGGACGCGCTCGATCGGGCGGGGCAGGAACCGCTCGAAGAGGAATCCGATTTGCTCGCGGCGTTTGGCCGAAGACGCCGGAGGCAGGGCGCTGACATTGAGCACCGCCCAGTACAAAGTCTCGGCCGGGATGGTCTGCTGGGCGCTCATCCGCTCGCTCCGAGCGTGACGATCTCGGGCTTCTTGAGCTCGATGCGTCTGGTGTTGCCGGCATGAGCGATCGTGACGGCGTCGGCGGTGACGCCCGAGACGGTCAGCGCGAGGTCGCCGCCGATCGACTCGCCCGCGCCGGCGATGACGAGTTCGTCAATCGCGGGGAGGTAGATCGCGGCGCGGTAGGCGTCCCCCTCGTGGACGATCGCGATCAGCTCGAGGTCGGGGAATCGGACGGTGGGAGTCTGTTGCGCGGTGGCGAGGGTGGTGGCTCGCTCGGTCTTCGGCTCCTGCCAGACGGGTGCGTCGAATCCTGCGAGGCCGAGGGGACGGATGCGAAGGGAGTTCTGCGGTCGGGCGTCGGCGGTGTCGAGATCCAGGGCCGGGAGCGATGCACGCTCGACCGGCGCGATCGCCCAGAAGGCGAGCGCACAGAGCGACGGCCCGGCAACGAGCCAGGTGAGCAGCGTGCGGCGTCGGGCGTGGGCGATCGGGTCGGTCAAGGGATCTCCGTCAGGGAGCTCGTGCTCAACAGATTCATGCTCCATCACTCACGATAAATCGTTGGGCGAGGTTCCATCGGGAGCCATCGTACAGATAGACACACCACCAGCTCTGCTTGACGGGGCCGCTTTGCAGATCGACGCGGAAGGCCCAGGCGTTGCTCTGGCCGGTGAGTCGCGGGGCGATGGGATCGCGGGAGCGTGAGCCGCCGGGTACGTTGGCGGGGCGGCCGGCAGAGCGTGCCTCGATGACCTGATCGATCCCGTCGCGTCCGGCGAGGCGCATGGCCGCTTCGACGAGGGCGATGGGCGCGGTGTTGACGTTGATGGCGCCGATGTCCTGCCTGGCGCGGCGGGTGTGGTCTGCGGCGGGGTTGTGGGTGGCGACGAGCGACCCGATGGCCGGGGCTTCGTGCTGGGGGTGCTGGGGGTGCGGGAATCGGTTCAGACCGGCGGGGAGACTCGCGGGTTCGAGCCCGTCGAGCCCGGGCGCATCGCCGCCGGCGAGTTGCTTCGCCGGCTCGTGGACTGGATCGGGCAGTTCTGCTGCGAGGGGTGAGCTCTCGCGGACGTGTGTGAGCGGGACCATGCCGAGCTGGTCCCAGGCGGTGATGCGGATGCGCTGCGTGCGGGACGCATCGAGCGATGACCATGCGTCATCGAGGACGGTGACGCGAGGTTCGCCCGCGTCCGGGGGCAGGACGACGTGCCCGGCGTCGCGGGTGAGCCACTGGAGGATCGCGAGGTGGGCGGCGCGCTGCAGATCATCGCACAGGTGGGTATCGGTATTCAGATCGTGCGCGAGGCGCGCGCTGACGCTGAGCCTGGCGAGCGAGGAGACCGAGGCGACGGAGAGCACGAGGACCATGAGGACGAACAGCAGCGCCATCGCCCGGCGAGCGCGAGGAGCGTCTGGCTGGCGAGCAAGGCGGATCATGGGACCGCGCCGATTCTGAACGTGCGCGAGATGCCGCTGTTCTCGGGGCCAGCGATCTGAACATCGAGCGTCGTGTACAAGTCATCGAGTTCGGCCTCGAACGATCGCAGGCCGGCGAGCACGATCGCTGCGCCAGACGGTGTAGAAGGCGACACGCGGGTATCGGCAGCGACCGTCCATGTGCGAAGCTCGCCGGTAGAGGCATCGAAGCGGTAGATGCGGCGGATCTCTTCGCCGCGCTCGCGCGTGCGGATGGCGAGTTCGCCGCTCTGGGCCTGCAGGCGCCGGGTCGGCGGGGCGTTGTCGCGGGCGAGGTTGAACTCGCCGGTGGCGAGATCGTCGTGGATCGCCTGGAGCAGGGCGTTTGCCGATCGCTCCCATCGCAGCCGATCGCTCTGCTCTCTCGCGAGGCCGGACGATGTCGTGATCCACGAGACGCCGACGCCCATCAGGACGCCGAGCAGCGCAAGGGCGAGCAGGAGCTCGATGAGCGTCATCGCGCGGCTCACGGGCGGGGCTCCTTCGGCAGGCGGATCTGGCGGGCGATCATGAGGCCGCCGGACTCGAACACGATCCAGGCGTGGGCCGCGTCGTCTGCGTCGGCGTCCACGCGGCGAAGCGAGACAGCGACGCCGTCCGGTGTGGTTGTTCGCGTCGGCGCTTCGCCGACCTCGAGTAGCGGCGGCAATCCCAGATCTTCGGGATCGCGCATGACCAGATCCGCGAAGTCGGCGAGCGCATCGGGCGAGATCGCAGGTTCGACGCGGACGCTGAGCCTTCTCGCATCGACGATCCAGGGCAGCGTCGCGCCCGCGAGGATCGCGAGCAGCGCGGCGCCGGCGAGGACCTCAATGAGCGTCATGCCCCTCATGGCGCCGTCCATCCCGTGAGGCCGCTGATGGTGATGGTGTGCTTCTCGCCGCCATCGTCGAGCACGGCGATGTAGTCCTGCGATCTGCCGGTGGGTTCGAAGATCACGGCGTGCATAGGAGTGTCTGATTCTGGGTCAACGAGGTGCATGGGGATCGGACTTTGGCGTTCGAGGACGAGTTCTCCGGCGCTGACGAGCCGGAGCGTCGTTCGAGCGTCATCGAGTGTGAGCCTGACGACGCCGGAGGTTCGGGCGAGGTTCCGCGCGTCGGCGTCGGTCGACCGCAACACCGCCTCGGCCTCCTGCATCTTCGCGGCGTCGCTCGCGCCGGCGAGGCCGATCGCGCCGACGGATGCGATGGTCGCCAGCAGGACGACCGTCGCGAGCGTCTCGATGAGCGTGAACGCTCTCAACTAACTCCCCCCGCGCAGGTTGATCGAGGTGATGTCGGCGTTCTCGTCCTCGCCACCGGGCGCGCCGTCGGCGCCGTAGGTGATGATCTCGTAGGGGTGGCCGTCGGGCCCGGGGACGATGAGTTCGTACGCACGGCCCCACGGGTCGGTGAGCTGGTCCGAGGAGAGGTAGTAGCTCTTGGTCGGCGCGGCGTCGGCCAGGGTGTTCAGACCCTGTTCCGGCCAGGCGTCGTGCTCGATGCGGTAGCTCTCGAGCTTGCCTTTGATGAGGCCGATCTGGGTCTTGGCGAGCTCGTGCTTGCCCTTGCCGAAGGCACCGCTGAAGCCGACGGCGAGCGTGCCGGCGAGCAAGCCCAGGATGACGACGACGGCGAGGACTTCAACAAGTGTCATGGCTCGGCGGCGGGCTCGCAATAAAGACGGATTCACCACAGAGGGCACAGAGAGCACAGAGGGGGAATCACCACGGAGGCACGGAGACACGGAGGGGGGATGGGGTGTTTTGATTGATTCCATGTGATGCTTCGCCCAATCGCTATTCCCGAGTTGATACTGCAATCGTCTGTTCGGCTTCATTGCTTCGTTCCTTGTCTTCCATCAAAGGACTCTCTTCTTCGTGTCTCCGTGTCTCCGTGGTGAACTCTTACAAGACCTCCTGGAGGCGGATCAGCGGCAGCACCGCGGCCATGACGACGACGCCGACGAACGCCGCGAGCAGAAGGATGACCGCGGGCTCGAGCAGTGAGGCGAGGCGATCGATCGAGCGGCGGGCGCGCCGGCGGGCACGCTCGCCGGCCTGAGTGAACAGGCGGTCCAGCTCGCCGGCCTGCTCGCCCACGGCGATGAGGCGGATGAGCTCGGCGTCGAAGAATCGCGGGTCGTCTAACGCGGCGCTGATCGGCTCGCCCCGTTCGAGGCGGTCGGCGGCGGTTGTGAGCAGCCGCCCAAGAGCGCCGGCAACCGGGCCGCGGAGCGTCGGGGCCGTGACGCGCAGGGCCTCGGTCATCGGGACGCCCACACGCAGCAGCTCCGCGAGGGAGATCAGGGCCTCGGCGAGCGCGGCCTGGCGCACGACGCGCGGCGATCGTGCGGTCATTGCCCGCAGAAGCCCGATCGAACGCCCACTAGCCACGCGCGGCATGAGCGTTGCAGCGACCAGAACCAAGACCGCCAGCGCCGGGGTGAGCCACCACCAGTTCGCGACCATCCTGCCGCCGGACATGACCAGCATCGTCAGCCTCGGCGGCGGGACCTGCGCGCCCGCCAGGATCCCCACCAGTCTCGGCAGGGTGTTGGTCGAGAGGAACACCGCGACGCCCAGCCCGATCAGCAGCACGATCGCCGGGTACACGAGTGTTTGCGCGAGCTTCGCGGAGAGCTCACCCGCGCGATGATGTCGCTCGGCGAGGCTCCGCAGGACCGTGGGAAGCTCGCCGGAGACCTCGCCGCTGGTAGCCATGGCGACCTCGGCTTGATCGAACCAGCTCGAGGCTTCCTTGAGTGAGTCGCTCAGCGTGTTGCCGCCGCGGACCGATTCTCGCATCTGTGTCATAAGATTGCGTGATCGTGAACGGGATCCAGCGAGCGTCGTGAGCGATTCTTCCAGTGGCACACCGGCCTCGAGCATGGTTGCGAGGCCATCGAACAGCTCTGCCTTGGTTGATCGGCGTCGCGAACGCAGGTGCCGCTCGATCGAGGATGCGAATGGGATGGATCCGGGCTTGAGCGAGCGGACGGGGCGGATCTCGATCGCCTGGAGCCCGATGCGTCGGAGGCTTGCGCGGACATCGGCGGGAGTCTCTGCGCTGAGCTCGCCCGTTGAGGCCGTGCCGCCGGTCGTCGAGATGGCCTTATAGCGATACAGCATCAGTTCTCTTGATCGTTCCGGCCGGCGTGGGCTTCAAGATCGGTTGCGCCGAGCGTCACGCGATCGACCTCCAGCCGACTCGTCATGCCGTCGGTCACCAGCCGCTCGCCCTGGGTGTGCAGCGTTCGCATGCCGGCCTCGATCGCGGCGCTGCGGATCGTCGACGCCGAGGTGCTCTGAGTAATCTGCTCGCGGATCGACTCGCTCACCAAGAGCAACTCGAAGATGCCGACCCGTCCAAGATAGCCCGAGGAGAGGCATGCCTCGCAGCCCTTGCCGTCGCATGGTCGGTGGATGCGTCGCAGGAGCCTCTGGGCGAGGACAGCGCTGAGCGAGGAACTGACCAGGTACGGTTCGACGCCGAGATCGACCAATCGCGTCACGGCGCTCGCGGCGTCGTTGGTGTGCAGGGTGCTGAAGACCAGGTGCCCGGTCAGGCTCGCCTGGATGGCGATTCGCGCGGTCTCGTCGTCGCGGATCTCGCCGACCATGACGACATCGGGATCCTGGCGGAGGATGTGCCGCAGGCCCGAAGCGAACGTCACGCCCTTCTTGGTGTTGACCTGGGCCTGGCTGATGGCGACGCCCGCGGTCGAGAGCTCGTACTCGATCGGATCCTCGATGGTCATGACGTTGAGGTCGCCGCCGGCGCCCGCGCCGAAGTGACCCGTGCGCTCGGCGATCCAGCGGAGCGTCGTGTATAAGGTGGTCGTCTTGCCCGAGCCGGTCGGGCCGGTCAGCAGGATGATGCCGCTGGATCGCCCGGCGCGATCCAGATACGGCGATTGCACGCCTTTCGGCATGCCGAGGGCTTCGAAGGTGGTCAGGGCGCGGCCGCGGTCGGTGTCGAGCAGGCGGATGACCGCGCGCTCGCCGTAGCTCGTGGGCAACGTGCTCAGCCGCAGGTCGATCGCGCGAGCGCTCTCACCCGATCCGATCGTCACGCTCGCTCTGCCATCCTGGGGGATCCGCTGCTCGGCGATATCCATCCGCCCCATGACTTTCACTCGGCTGGTGACCGGCGCGGTGAGGCGGACGGGCAGCTCGCGCGCTGTGTGCAGGACGCCGTCCACGCGATAGCGCACCAGCGTGCGGTCGGCGAGCGGTTGGATATGCACGTCGCTCGCGGCCTTAGACAGCGCCTCGAACAGGATCGCGTCCACGAGCTTGACGACCTCGCTCTTGCCGGAGGTCGAGAGCAGGTCCCGATCGGCGAGCTGGAGCAGACGCTCGATCTCACCCGCGTCGGCGTCGCCCGCGGCGGGCTCGTCGGCGCTGTCGCGGCGGGCGCCGTAGACCTCATCGATACGCTGGGCGATGCGCTCGGCGGGCTCGAGCGAGGTCGTGACCGGGCGCTCGAGCCGGACACCGATGTTGTGCACGACGCATGGGTCGGTCTGCTCTGCGATCATGAGGCGCTCGTCCCCATCGTGCTCGCCGACGCTGAGCACCAGGTGCTCACGCGCGAAGTCGCGCGGGATCAACTCGAGGAATCGCTCGCTCGGAGGGGCGTGAGCGACAAAACGTCCCAACGCCTCCGGCGCAGTGCCACTGACCCCGCTCACTTGATGATCCTCGGCTCGACCACCGGCCACCCGTCATCGATCCCCGCGGCGTCCACCGCCACGTCGCTCAGGTACCTCAGATCCGCGAAGCCAGCATCGCGCAGCACACTCGCCCGAATGAACACATAGAACCGCGAGCGGTTGTTCGATCGCGAGCGATTCCGCACGAGCTCCTTCACCAGCGGGATCTGCCCCAGCAGCGGCACCCGGCTCTCGGCGTCGGCCTCGGTCAAGAGTTCGATCCCGCCCACCGCGATTGTGAACCCGTCGGGGATCGTCGCCACGCTCTGGATCTGGTTCTGCTGACGCGGCGGGGGCGCACTCGGATCGCTCGACTCGCCCACGAACGAACTCAAGGACACCGAATAGGTCAGCACCAGATGATCGGCCTCGGAGATCTGCGGCTCGACCGTGATCGTCGTCCCCGCGTCCTCGAACCCGCCGAAGCTCGTGGTCGCGACCGTGTCCGAGGCGTTGATGCTCACCGTCGGCTGCTGGATCACCGAGCTGAGCACGGCCTGCTCGTTGTTGGTCACCAGAATCTTGGGCATGCTCAGCGACCGACCGTCGTTGAGCGTCTCCAACGCCCGGATGACCGACGCGAACTCGCCCGGATTGAGCACGACACCCGTGAACCCGGATCCACCCGCCGAGCGGTCAACTATGCCGTTGGAGGTGCTGAGCCCGAAAAGGCTGCTGAGCCCGATGCTGATGCTCCCGGCGCGAATAAGACCCTCGAGCTCGACGCCGAGATCCCGAGATTGGCTCTCTGACAGGCTCAGCAGAAGCACCTGAACCTCTACCTGCGGTTGGCGGATGTCCAAGTCCTCGATCAGCGACTCCAACCGATCAAGGAGCAATGGCTCGCCGATGGCAATGAGAGAGTTCAGGCCGAGGTCGGCGGTGATCGAGAGCGCAGGCAACTCCCCGTCGGGATACATGCCGGCACCCGATGGAACGTCATCGGGCGGTCCTGCGCCGCGATCCTGCGCTCGATCGCCTCGGTCTTGATCTGACCCGCTGGGTTGTTGCTGCGAGCCCCGTTGATCCGCCGCTGGCTCACTGCCTCTCCGCTCGCCCTGGCCCGTCACGCTCGTCTGCGCCTCAAAGATCCCCGCGGCGACCAGTCCATCGATGACACTCAACACTTCCTCGGCCTGGCGATTCCGCAGCGCGAAGGTCCGCATCGGACGGCGAGAAGATGCCGGGGCGTCGTTCAGACGCCGCAGAATCTCCTCGGCCTGGGTATGCTCGTCGTCGGTCGCCGTCACAATGATTGAGCCGGTCAGGGCGTCGGAGATGACGCTGAGCGGAACCGAGCCCGATGTCTCGACAGCACTGGAGATCAGCGCCGCGACCTCCTCGACACCGTGGTGCTCGGGCACATACGTCCGACGCCCCCTCGCCCCGGCCCGATCGAACCGCGCGATCTGCGAACGCCACCATTCGATTTCGTTCGCTGGGGCGATGATGAGAATCGAGCCGTCATCGGTCTCGGCGATGAGCTCTCCCACACGCCACTCGCCAGTCACCGTCTCGCTCTTGTCGGCGATTTGCGAGATTCGCGCGACCAGCCCCGCTGCACTCTGATGTTGAAGGTCGATCTCGTCCACGACGGTGCCATACGGCCGATCAATCAGCTCCAGCAGCTCGATCGCCTGGATCACGCGGGGGCGCTGGTCGCTGATCAGCAACAGCTCATTGCTGACGATCTCCTCAACGCTTCCGCCCGAGGAGAGCAGGGGTGCCAGGGCGGCCCTCAGGTACTCCGAGGGGCGGAATCGCGTGCTCACTCGGACGCGCACGAAGCCTGGCTGGGCATGGCCGGCCTCCGTCCAGGCCTCATCGTGCTCGATTCGAGCCAGAGTCCGTGCCTTGGTCAACCCAACCACGCTGAGGGCCTCGTCGCCCGGCATCCGGATCGTGGTCAGTCCCTTGCTCGCGAGCAGCCGATTGGTCAGTTCCCACAGTTGCGCGTCCGAGACACCCTCGCCAAGACGCAGATGCACTGATCCTCTGAGTTCCGCCGGGTCATACTCAATATTGAGTTCGAGCTGTTGAGCCGCGAAATCAACGAGGCGAACCAACGGCACCTCACCGGCGAGGGCTGTCCGCGTGTCGGGCTGCTCCGCCAAGCACACGGAGAACGAACAGCACGCGATGACACTGCTGATCGGGAAGAGGGCAGCACATCGGCCCACCATCGAGCGAGTCACTTTGCGCATCGTCTGGTGGCTCTGGTGAGCCCTGTTTGTCGCATATTTGAGTCGTCTTGGCACTATTTGGCTCATAGTTGCGCTCGGGCTGCGCACGATCCTCTTAGGCGAGATATGCGCAACAGTTTACATCATCCCGCCTCGTTCGGTGTGACCAGCGACAAATCACACGAGCCCCGCTCATATCCAGAACCTCCCTAGTACAGCCTGCGAATAGCCAAGAGGCAAGCAGCGCCTAACCACGGAGGAGAAAGCTGATGACGCACTTTGATTCGGTCCCTGACGCCGCCGACGCCTCCCATATGCGACCAAGCGCTCCCCGAACGCCCGTCACCTCTACTCCCGATCACTCTACTCCCGATCACTCTACGCCCGATCAGGAGGTCTCGTCGGAGGATCTGTCGATGTGCCTTCGCGTTTTGTCCGTTGCGACCCGTCTCGATGTTCTGATCGCGCTGTGCGCCGGGCCGAAGTCTGTGCAGGACATCGCCGAAGCGGTGATGCTCGATCGTGGGCACGTCAGTGTGCATCTTGGAACGCTTCTGCGGGCCCGTCTGGTCGATCAGATAGCGGAAGGTCGCCGGCATATTTATCAACACAGCCGGCATGTCAAAGTGCGTTCGGGCACGATGGCCGTACGCTTCTCCACATTGCGTGTTTCCGTTCCAATCTCGGCCTGTCGTTGAAACGACAGGGCGTGGCCCCACGCGTGGCGTTCAGCCGCTATTATTCTCAAAGATCTGGGTCAGGCCCGCCAGGTGCCGCTGTACATCGAGGCGGGCTTGGGTGACCTCCGAATCGGCGAGACACCCCTCGATGAACTCGATCACCGAGGCGTCGGCCTCCTCGCCCCTTCGATCGGCCCGCGCGATCGCCGTCAGGCCGCGTTCGAGCGCTCTCCACTCCGCGTCGGATCTGCGAATCACGGCGTACGGCGCAGGACATCTACAGTCACGGCCCTGGAGGCACGTCAAGAGCCGCTCGCTGTGGTTCTGTGCCAGCGGCGCCAGCACGACCTCCATGATGCGATCTCTGGCGGCGCCGAACGCGGCACGGGCGGCGGCGACCTCCTGCGCGGCGGACTCAAGGCGGAGCGCCGCAGACGGATCGGTCGGATCCCGCAGGTAGTCCTCTCGCGCCTCTGATAGTTCTTGCAGCGCCAGGTCGAGCGTCATGGACGCGGTGTCCATCGCCACGCGAGCTTGCATCTCCAACTCGATGGTCTCAATCTGAAGCTCGAGTTGCGACGGGCTGATGCCCGCCGCCGCGAGTCGCTCGGGGCCGATGCCCAAGGCCAGCAGACGCTCAGCGGACGTGGTTGTGAGCCAGGCAGCAGCCGAGCTCGTCTGGACAAGGACCGTCATCGCGATCAAAGCCCCGGCGTGACGCATCATCGCACTCCTTCCGAATCGGCACCCATGTGCCCATAGCTGAACAAGTTCTCGTGATGGTGTCAAGTCCCCCAAGCGATATGCAATGCGCCGTTTGCATGACGCAAAAACGCCTAGACGCGCCAGCGGCCCTCCACTACGTTCTGCTCCGGTCCCTGATACACCGGAGGTCACATGCGTTTCACAATCCGTTGTGCATCATCTCTGCTCGCGATTACAGCCCTGTTCGTGTGCTCGCGAGCAAACGCGCAAGCGCCGTGCAGCTGTGACAGCCCAACGTTTCCGTGCTATCAGCTTGATCTCCTCTTTGTTGATCCGCCACCGGGGCATCCGGGCTTTGTCTGCGTGGCATGCGGGTACATTGAAGTTCCTCTGGGCCCGGGCCCAGATCCCGACCCGGATCCGGACTTGTGCACCGTTGACTTGTGCGCCTTCTTGCGAGACTCCGCGGCGTGCGGCCTAACAGATCCGGTCGAGATCGGGCTGGTTCTCTGTGAGCTCATTCAGCGAGGAGAGTGCACATGTCTGGAGATTCTGCTCAATCTCGACGCGGCGTGGCAGGAGTGCTACAACGCTCCGCCGCCGGCGACGCTGATCGCGTTCATCATCGAGTGCTGCGGTAACGATGCCCCCGTGTGCGACGGCCGGATCGACAGCGATTGCAACATCGTCGCGTTTCCACAATGTCCGTCAGCTTGCGATAACCTCGACGCCTGGTGCGATCAGACGCTGCGGCCGTGGCTCGAAGTGGCGATCGTGTGCGCGCTGGAGAATGACTGCGGCCTCACCTCGCTGGACTTGCTGTGCATGGTCTTCGAGGAGTGCAACACGCAGAGCCCTGGGTGTATCGACTGCGACGAGGCGCTCGCCTGTGCGGCGCGCGTCCTGGCTCGCCCTCTGACGGCCGAGGAGATCCTCCAGCTGCTGACGTGCCTCGGCTGCAGCACCTGCGTCAACGGAGCGCCCCCGGACATCACGGTTGACGGAGTCTGTGACCGAAACGGTGACGGCGTCGTCGATTGCGACGATCTGATTTTCTATATCACGCAGATCAACTTCTGCCGGGCGGAGAATGGTGATCCCGCGCTTGGGCCACAGGAACTCGTCGACGCGATGTGCGATTTCTTCTCGGCGTGTCAGCTGCAACTGAACTGGTCGTGCGAGCAGAAGTTGGCGTGTGCGCAGATTCTCATGCGACAGCTTCCTCCGGAGTCGCAGCTGCGCTGCGCGGAGGCCGTGTCGCTCTTACAGTGCATCGGCTGCCCGCTTGATTGGTGTGCCAATGACGTCTTCACGGTTCCGATCGGGATCTGCGACTTGACGCTGGACGGCAGAGTTGACAGAGAGGACATCTGTGTCTTTTTGCGCTTGGTGGATGATTGCCCAGACGGCATTTCAACCCCGGACAAGGTGAGCCGGCTGTGCGATTGGCTGACACAAAACGGCGAGGAGTGTCTCCAACGCATCCGGCAGACCAACGACTTTCCCGACAGCACCACGACCTGCACGAACATCGCCAACTGGGTCACAAACGAGTTGAACGATCCGTCGGTGTACATCCAAGTCTTGAATTGCCTGGGCTGCCAGTTTCAGCCGCCGGATTCGCCGGTGCCCCCTCTGCCGGTCCGTGAGGAGGACGTCAAGAGCGGCGACAACGATAACTGCGGCGACGCCAGCGGCAGCGGGGGCGAGGCGGGCGTGTCCGCTAACCCGGTGCACACGTTCTACGGGTTCAAGCAGGAGTACGCGACGGACCTGGTGATCCCGCTGACCGGGGGCGACTTCCACGTCACGCGCCAGTATTCGAGCACGACCAACTACCAGCAGGAGTCCGCCGGGTGGATCGGCTGGAACTGGTCGCTGAGCATCCTGCGGCGGATGGACACCGCATCGCCCGAGCTGGCGGATGAGGATGAGTACCTCTCGGTCGCCGGCACGCCGAGCGACCGCCGAACGGTTTATAAGAATGATCCGGGCAACAATACATGGTCCACGGAGGCGACGGGCAACCAGAGGATCGTGAATGAGACCGTCAATCTCCCGACTTTACCCGACGGCATCAACGTGAACAAGCTCATCGAGCCGGGAGCGTGGGAGCAGTGGTATTACAGCAAGGGCAACACCGAGCATGGCCCTGAGATCCAGAATCGCAACGGCAGTCTCCTCTACGAGGTCGACGTCCACGGCAACTTCCGGCTCTATCACTATGAGATGATCGAGGTCTTCGGCACGCCGAAGCCGGTGCTCGTGCAGATCACCTGCAACGGCACGAGGCTGTCCAACTCCGAGGCGACGATCAACATCGCGCACAACGACCCAGGGCGGATCAGCAGCCTGACTGTGTGGCGGCCCGCGGCGGACAACACGTTTCGCGAGACGCAGGTGGTCGAGTACACCTACTCCGACGGCACGCAGCACCAGGACGTATCCGACACGCAAACGCATCTCAATCTCGTGCAGGTCAGCAAGAGCGTGCTCGTCGATCTGGTCGATGGACTCCCGGATATCCGAGCATGGAATAGGTTCTGGACACAGATCACGCAGTACCGCTACCACGACGGGATGGACGGATTGCCGGGAGGCAGCCAGGACGAACGGCTCAACGTCGACGGCGGCAAGTACCACCTCAAGATGGTGATCGAACCCGAGCAGATCGAGTTCGTCGCCCAGGAGGCGCGCGCGAACGACGATCCCGTGCTGTTCAGGGCACTGGACGTCACGGCCGGCAGCATGCTGGGACTCTCTGACACCGGCACGGTCCTCGGAACGACGCACGAGATCGTGGACATGGCGTCGAAGATCATCGGGTACGACGAGAGCGATGGAGATGACACGATGGGCGGGTGGCAGCCGCAACCCGACCCACATGTTGTCACGCAGTTCCAGCAGTCGGCCTGCGGGTGCGGCGGCGGGGCGACGCCGCAGGGAGTGAAGCTCACCTACGACTACTTCGACGGCTACACCGCCGAGTCGGGGAATCCGGGGCAGACGACACGCATCAGTGAGTTCCTGCTCATCGAGGGCCAGGAGGGGGTCTACGAGAGCGACGCCTACCGGGTCGCCTACTACGACCACGAGATGTTCGATCGGAACTGGGAAGGACTCGACGGCAACAACGATCCGGTCACGATCAAGGACGGCATCCCGTATGTGGTCAATCACGCGATCCAGGAGGGCCATGAGCCGTCGAACGCGCGGTTCTGGGTGACGCACTACGAGTACGACACGGACGGCGGCAATGTCGACACCTACAACAAGACCGCTGAGTTCACGCCGTCGGCGATGGCGTCGTACTCGCCGAGCACGGGCGTTGGTATTGCGCCCTCGTATTCGGCCAAGACAAGCGACGGCCTGTCGCTGCACTACGCGTACACGAACGACAATCGTGTCAAGCTCCGGCAGGTCCGGGGCGGCACGTCGAATCCGCTCGTGACGATCGAGGAAATCAACTATCCGACGATGCAGGGTGTCAACGAGCGGCTGTATCTGCCGAGCTCGATCGTGCGACACCGCGTGGCGAACGCCGGGGTAGACGACGATAAGGAGGTCACCGAGTTCAAGTACTTGTTCCACACCAGCCCGGAGCCTCCGGACGCGCTGGCGGGGATCGAGACCAAGGTCGAACGCGAGCTCATGACCGAGAACGGGCCGGACAGCTCGTTGGGCGTCTTCTCCTACGAGCTGTTCGATGGCGACGGGCTGAGCGTGTACTCGGTGCATCCGGACGACTCGGTGACAATGCGGGAGTTCGATGATCGCAACGGGCTGCCCACGCGCGTCACCTCGAACTGGGACCCCAACGGATTCGACTTCTGCCTCCTGCCACTCCCGGGCGACGGCCCGAACCGATGCGGCGGTTGGGGGTCGAACTCCGATCCCCTGGCCACGAGCACGACGACCTACGACGCGCTGGGGCGGGTCATCGAGACGGTCTCGGCGGGCGGGGTCCGGACGTATCTCCGGCGGGTGATGCGCACCAATCCGGATGATCGCCCGGGGTTGTACTACTTCGCGGTCGAGCGCCTGCCGCACCTGCTCGAGAGCGAGGGGGCGTTTAACGGGCCGGCGTCGGTGACGATCCAGAACGCGTCCGGCGAGACGATCCGAAGCAGCGAGTTCCTGGTCGACGCGAATGCGCCGTACGACCCGCTCGCGAACAAGTACACGCTGGACGAGTCGCTCGCGGGCGAGATCGCACGGTCGGTCGTCGACCATCGTCTGTCGGGGCTGGTCGAGCAGACGCATCGGTTCCACAGTGTCGAGGACGTCGCCGGCGACGGCGGGAAGTACACCACCAGCTACGAGTACGACCAGCTCGGGCGGCGGACGGTGACGGTCAACGGCGTGGGGACGGTCGAGCACTGCGCGTACGACGTGCTGGACCGCAAGATCAGCGTGGCCGTGGGGTTGAGCACCGATCCGGCGCACGCCAGCGTGCGGACGACGCGGGAGATCTATTACGACGGGAGCGTGCCGGGCACGCGCAACGGCGTGGGCAACAGCAATGTCACGCTCATTCGGCGGTTCACGGGCGACGACGGGACGCTCGCCGCGGATGTGCGCGACACCGGCCAGATGTACGACTTCCGCGACCGGCTGATGGAGCGGGTGAACCCCGAGGCGCCGCACGAGGCGTTCACCTATGACAATCTGGATCGCGTGGTCGCCGAGGAGTTGTACGAGGAGGACACGTTCCTGACGAAGACGCGTCTGGTCGAGACGGCGTACAGCCAGCGCGGGGCGGTGTACCGGACCCGCCGGGCGATCGACCCTGTTGATCCAGGGATCTCCGGCTATCTCGAGACGCACACCTGGTACGACGACAAGGGGCGCGTGATCGCGCGATGGGCCCCCACTTCGGCGGGCGTGAAGACCGCGTACGACGCGCTGGACCGCGCGACGGTGTCGTACACGACGGATCGGGCGTTGGACGCCGCGCCGGGGTCGTCGGGGAACTTCGACGACGCGGCGAGCGTCAGCGACGACCATGTGCTCGAGCAGACCGAATTCTCCTACGACCGAGAGCCCGTCGGCACGACGCAGAACCTGCTGGTGATGGAGACGCTGCGGGTGCGGTCGCACGATCAAGGCGCGGTCGTCGGCGTGCTCGATCACACCAACTCTGTCACGACCTACTCGGGCGTCATGTACGACGAGGCGGATCGCCCGATCCGGGCGATCGACTTCGGGACCAACGGGCTCACGGACGTGTTCCGGAGCGGCGGGGCGAGCCCGATCAACCTGCTCGAACGCCCCGACATCGTGTTCATTCCCGATCCCGGCGAGGCCGTGGACAACAACTGGAAGAACACGCTCATCAGCGCCTCGGCGTACGACACGCGGGGCCTGGCGTTCTCCACCATCGATCCGACCGGCACGCTCGAGACGCTGACGGCGTACGACGATCTGTCGCGGAGCATCGCGGTGATCGAGAACGCCGACGCCTTCGATGTCGATCAGGACATCGTCTGGGAGAACGCCGACGGGCGGTGGGACATCGTCAACGCGACGCTGACCGACGAGCGGAACCGGGTGACGAGCTTCGTCTACGACGGGATCGACAACGTCGTCAAGCGGGCCGCGCACATCCCCGGCGGCGATCCCCAGGTCACCGAGTATCTGCATGACTTCGCGACGCGCTACGGCGGGACGACGCCGGGCTTGGCGAGCGATCCCGATGCGACGCTGATCGCGAGCAACGATCTGCTCTACGAGGTGCGGTATCCGGACGTGGGCGACTCGCAGCCGACGTACCAGGACGTCGAGACGCTGTCGTACAACGCCCAGGGCGAGCTGCGGCGGAAGACCGACCCGTACGAGACCACGCACGACTTCAAGCGCGACCTGCTCGGGCGGGTTCTTGAAGACATCGCCGATCGGCCGATGGGTTCGGACATCGACCTGGCCGTCAAGTCGATCAGGACGGTCTGGGACGATTCGGGGCGTGTGCTGCGCGTCGAGTCGCTGGACGATCTCGGCGGCGTGCTCAACGCCGTGGGCTACGCGTACGACACGCTGTGGAACGTGGTCAAGGTCCGCCAGGACGTGGACAGCGAGCTCGACGAACTGACCGGCACGCCGACCGAGGAGGTGGTCTACACCTACGACTCCGAGCCGGTCGGAACGGGCAACTTCAACAGGGTGGCGTCGACAATTTTCCCCGACGGCGAAGTTTTTTCGCACGACTTTGCGACAGGAACCGACAGCGCCATCAGCCGGATCTCGGGGTTTTCCCTGGACTCAGATCTGAGTCAGCTGGTGGAGTACTCCTACCTGGGTCTTTCGACGGCCGCGGTGGTGGATTACCCGATTCCGGACGTGCAGCTCGACTTCACGCTGGCGAGCGACGGCTCGCGGAATCTCACCGGCGGCGGCACGAGCGGGCTGTACCCCGGCTTCGACCGCCTGGGCAGGGTGATCCGCCAGACCTGGGCGCCCGGGAACCTGACGACGGGCTCGCCGGGGCTGCCGAACCGCCCGCCGCACGTCGAGCGGCTGTACGCCTACGACAAGGCGTCGAACCGCCTGCTGAACCACGACGGCAGGCCTGGGCAGTTGGTGGCGGATCGGGATTTCGAGCTGCTCTATGATGGGCTGCATCGCGCTGAAGAGGTCAAGCGCGGCCAGTGGAACGGGACGAGCATGACCCTCAGCTCCGGCAGCCGCCTGTGGAACCTCGATGTGCTGGGCAACTGGGACGAGCAGCGCACCGATCTCAACGGCGACGGCAACTACAGCGGCCTCGCCGACGCCTTGGACGACCGCGGCCACAACGACGCGAACGAGATCGCGTCCAGGACGCTCACCGGCGGCGGTGGATCGGGCACCCAGACGATCAGCTGGGATCCGGCCGGCCAGCTCCGCAACAAGGGCGCGGTCACTTACACCCACGATGCGTGGGGCAGGCTCGTCAAGGCCGAGCTTGGCTCAGGCTCGCCGACGGTCGTCGGCAGGTACGAGTACTTCGGCACGCATTGGAGAAGTGTGCGCGAGCGCGACACGACGCTGCCCAGAGACGGGCTCGATGAACGCAGGCATCTGTATTACGGAATTGACTGGAAGCTCTGCGAAGAGCACGTCGATGAGAGTTGGTCGGGCAGCGCGCACACGACAGATGTGATCGCGCAGAACTTCTGGGGAACCAGACACATCGACGACGCGGTCATGCGCAGGCGACGCGACGAGCCCGGCGATTGGGCCAACGACCAGTTGACGCGCACCTACTACCTGACCGATGTGCAGTTCTCGACACTCGCGCTCATCAACGACAACAGCTTTATCGCCGAACGCGTGCTATATAACGCCTACGGCGAGGGAGAGCACCGCTGGCGACGCGATGTTGATGGTGACGGGGATGTCGACAACGCCGACGGTAACGCCATCAGCGCGGCGGTGGGCACTTCGATCGGCGATCCGAACTACAACGTCGACGCCGACCTCGACCTTGATGGCGACGTGGACTTCACCGACGTCCTGGTCACGGGCTCCGGCCCGCAGCCCAAACTCGCCGGCGAGATCAGTTCACTCGACAACATCATCGGCTTCGACGGCTATTGCTACGACAACGAAACAACGCTCTACAGCGTAAGACATCGCTGCTACGATCCCGATCTCGGCAGATTCATCCAGCGCGATCCTGAAAGATACGCGGACGGGATGAGTCTTTACGAATACGTTCGGTCTTCACCGTTCGTGCTGATGGATCCAATGGGATTGGCGTATGTAGCCCCATCGGACGCGCGCAACTACTCAGCCTTCGGGGGTTCCAGCGCGGACGCGCAGTTCTATCATCCGGGCGGGACAACGCTGCCGCGGCAGGATCGCCTCGCGTTCAATCAGCGCATCGCGGATTGGCAGACGAGTGACCGCGCCGCGAGACAGAGACAGCAACTCGAAACAAGAATGCGAAGAGACGCGGAGCGATACGCGCGTGAGTACTTCCAGAGCGATCTCTACCGCAACGATCACAGCCAGCGGGATGTAACGGACTGTGCCCGGTGGGCTCTCTTCGAAAACGCCATCCATCAGCGGTTCACCGACGCCGACGTGGCAGGCATATGGCGAGGGGTGGCTTGGGACGCCGCGACGACGGTTGCATCCACGCTCGTGGAGCCCGTCGACTGGGCGGTCAGCGGAAGCGAGGTGCTGCAAGGGAACTGGGCGGCGGGGGCCGGGTTCCTGCCGTTTGTGCCGGGAGCCGTTGGCAAAATGGGTCGTGCAGTTCCAAATCCCTACGGAAAACTTGGAGGCCCACGTCATCGCGCAGTCGTGGCCGAGGTGGTCGAAGACATTTCAACTCGTGGATTATCAGCGCAAACAGAAGTGGCTGTACGAACAGTCAATGGAGCAAGGCAGACGAGATACATGGATGTTGTCGCCAGAGATGCAAACGGGCAAATCGTAGAGGTTCATCAAGTTGGGCGTGGTTTGAAATCTAATAAACAACACCCGGTTTCGCGCGAACGCGATGCGCTGCGCGACGTCCGCCAGAGCCCAATGATACGTGGAGCCAAGCGAATATTTCATCCTTATAACTGATGATGGCCAAAACATGGGACGACAGATCCGTTTCTACATGACCAAAGAAGACGAAAGTCACTTTTATGACTTTGTTACTGAGCGGCTAGGTGGTCGATTTATCCAAGATCGTACAGCTTCACAAATGCCAAAACTGCTTACTCATCTTCCACAATTGACCCAACCATTTGCATATATTGTTTGGATTTGGCACCCCGACAACTGTAAACCACCAGTAATGAAACATGTCGTACAACAGGATCACTTTGTGATAGATAGAAATAGATCTGAAGTCATTGAGTACCATCGTAGCACTTTGAAGAACAACAAGCTCTCGCATGGGCGCCTGTGGATCGAACCACGATGGTGGCAAGTGAATCATGAAATGTATGTAATAAAATCAAAATTATTTATAGAACTATATGAGCAACTCGCCAAGTGGATCCGAGACAATGCCGTGGAACGAAACACAACGGGTTATATTATGGATGAAGCAGCAAAACTTGCTTCAAAAGATGGCCAGCTATTACTATAGATAAATCTACTACCGCCTAATTGCAGTCGGCTACGAGTACGACACGCTGTGGAACGTGACCAGGGTCCGCCAGGACGTGGACGGCGGGCTGGATCTCGGCGGGGCCGCGACCGAGGAGGTCATCTACACCTACGACTCCAAGCCGGTCGCGACGGGCAACTTCAGCAGGGTGGCGTCGACAACTTTCCCAGACGGCGAAAATTTTTCGCACGAGTTTTCGACAGGAATCGACAGCGACATCAGCCGGATCTCAGGGTTTTTCCTTAGCTCAGATTTGAGTCCGCTGGTCGAGTACTCGTATCTGGGTCTGGGGACCGCCGCGGTGGTGGATTACCCGATTCCGGACGTGCAACTCGACTTCACGCTGGCGAGCGACGGCTCGCGGAATCTGATCGGCCTCGGCACGAGCGGGCTGTACCCCGGCTTCGATCGGCTCGGGCGTGTGGTGCGTCAGACCTGGGCGCATGGGAATCTGGCGACGGGTTCGCCGGGGCTGCCGGATCGCCCGCCGCATGTGGAGCGGCTGTATGGGTATGACAAGGCGTCGAATCGGCTGTTGAACGCCGACGGCAGGCCGGGGCAGATGGTCGCGGATCGGGACTTTGAATATCTCTACGACGGGTTGTACCGGGCGGAGGAGGTCCAGCGCGGATTGTGGGATGGGTCGGCGATCACGCCCGCCGCGGGCGGGCGGCTGTGGGATCTGGATGTCTTGGGCAACTGGGAGCAGCGGACCACCGACGGCAACGGCAACGGTCTGTATACTGATGGTCTCGCGGACCTCTTTGACAACCGCACACACAACGACGCGAACGAGGTCCTGA
>JAJDDM010000125.1 GCA_029260315.1 Phycisphaerales bacterium
GTCGTGCCACCAACCGCTGCTTTGAGCGGTTGGTGTTTCATGGCGCTCTCCCAGAAGCACCAGCCGTGCAGAGCCACGGCTGGTGGCACGTCACTCGGTCATCCGCAGTTGTTCGAGTTCTCCGCCTGTTGACGCAAAGCGATCTTGCGCCAGGGCCTCTACGCGGTCACGATCTCCAGATTGTGCGCCTCGCCGACCGGGCCATTGAGAAGTCGCCCACCATCCATGTTGATCGCGAGCGAAAACCCGCTGTCCTGCTCGGCGATCGGCCACGGCCCGGTATCAGCGATCCGCAGCGCCCACGGCAGCGTCGCGTTGTTCAGCGCGTGCGTGCTCGTGCGGGCGACCGCGCCCGGCATATTGCCCACGCAGTAATGCACGACCCCGTCGATGATGTACGTCGGCGCGCCGTGCGTGGTCACCTTGCTCGTCTGGACACACCCGCCCTGGTCGATCGACACGTCCACGATCACCGCCCCGTCCTTCATGATCTTCAGATCCCCCCGGCTCACCAGGTGCGGCGCCTTGGCCCCGGGAATCAGCACCGCCCCGACGACCAGGTCCGCCCAGGGCAGGTACTCGCGGATCGCGTGCGGATCGGAATACACCGTCGTGACGTTGTCGCTCATCACGTCCTCGAGATACCGCATCCGCTCCAAGTCGATATCCATGATGATCACGTCGGCGCCCATGCCGGACGCGATCTTCGCCGCGCACGTTCCGACCACGCCCCCGCCCAGCACCAGCACCTTGCCCGGCGGCACGCCCGGCACCCCGCCCAGCAGGATCCCCCGACCCTGCTGCGGACGCTCCAGATACTTCGCCCCCTCCTGGGTCGCCATCGAGCCGGCGATCTCGCTCATCGGCGTCAGCAGTGGCAGCGTCGTGCCGCGCGTCCCCGGCTGCTCCAGCGTCTCGTACGCGACCGCACAGATCTTGCGATCCAGGCACGCCAGCGTCAGGTCCTTATCAGCAGCGAAGTGAAAGTAGGTAAAGACGATCTGCCCCTCCCGCATCCGGGGCCACTCGGCGGCCTGGGGCTCCTTCACCTTCATGATCATCTGCGCCTCGGCCCACACCTCGTCGGCGCTCGCAAGGATCTTCGCCCCTGCCTTCTCGTACACCTCGTCGGGGTATCCCGAGCCCTCGCCCGCGCCCGATTGCACCAAGACCGTGTGCCCGCGCCTTGTCAGCAGATCCACGCCGACCGGCAGCAAACCCACGCGGTACTCATCGGACTTCACTTCCGAGGGCACGCCGACCAGCATCAGTAAGACTCCTGGTGTGCCGGGGACGCACACGGCTCGGGGCGGGTTCGCGAGGCGCCTCGCGAGGCCACGATTCTAGGGCCGCATTCGACCCGTCCGGCCCGATTCGGCTCTACGATGCCCCCATGAGATTCGCAACCACCATTGGGCGTTTCGGCGCATGTGCCCTCGGAATCGTCTGCGGCGTCGCCCAGGCCCAGGACTATGTCGAACGGGCCAACGCGCTGTACGCTGACATCATCCTGGACCAGCGCAGCGACCTGGTCATCCTCCCCGCGATCGCCGCGATGGCTGAGCCGCCCCGAGGCGTCGAGACCGTCCGGAAGGCGATGCTCCAGCCCGCCTCCAACTCCCCGATCTGGCGCGAGGCCAAGGCGTGGGCCGAGGGCGAGGCCCAGCAAGCGGCCCTGGTCGTGCTCGATGAGATCACCGACGAGACCGACTACCGTCTGGCAATGGCCTTTGGCCTGCCTTACGGCGTCGAGACCCTCGCCCAGGAGCCGGGCGGGATCGGCATCATCGCCGCGGACCTGCACATCGATCTGGACGTCGCCGGCACGCCTCTGCTCGCCGGCGCGGACTTCCGCTATCTCAAGGGCGTCAAGAACCTGTACTGCCTCGTGCATGTCGAGGCGACGAGGCTTGCCGAGGAGGGGCGGGTCGGCGATGCGCTGGAACTGCTCGCCGACGGCGTGTTCTTCGCCCGCCAGCTCGCCGACCGCGAGTTTGCAGAGGAGATGACCGTCGGCATCGAGCTCATGCAGTCGTGCTTCGAACGCCTGCGCGACATCGTGTACCTCGATCTGCGTGGGTCGCGCGACCTCGCCGACGAGCAACCGACGCTCTCGGCGGTCATAGATCGCCTCGCCGAGCGCACGCGCGAGGATTTCGCGGGATATGTCGGGATCGAGCGGATGACCTTCCCGATGGCCAACCGCCTCGCGGGCGATCAGCTCGCCGAGCATGTGCTGACCTCCGGCGGGATCAACCCGAGCACGTTCGTGCGGACGATGGCGTTCCTGACCAGCCGGGGCAACCCGATGATGCTGTTCTCCCAGACGCCCCGCTGGGAACAGGCGAGCGCCGACCTGAACCTCACGCTCTCCGACGCCAAGGAGCACATCGAAAGGATCCAGAACGATCTCCTAGGGCGATGGAATCTCCGCGACCCGCACCATCCGCTCATGTCCCAGCAGACCTACTACGACCAACTCCAGGCCAGCGGCGACCCCGCGCTCACCGCCCTGGACTTCACGATGGGCGCCCTTGCCGACATGCTCGACCTCTGGCAGCAGATCCGCCTGGAGTCGATCGGCACGCGCCACGCCCTGGCGCTGGCGGCGTATGAGTACGCCCAGAACCAGAAGGCGCCCAGCGAGAGCTCGGTCCGCCCGCGCTGGCTGCCGAAGATCGAGCCAGACCCGCTCAGCGACCAGTATCTGCGCAGCAACCCCTCGCTCCAGTATGTCATCCCCGGGCGACACATCAACCAGGAGACCCACACCGTCAACTTCGTCTTCAGCGACTTCGCGAACTTCCAGAAGACCTTTACCGGCGATGAGTTCCTGCTCTACTCCGTCGGCGCAGACAGCGACAACAACGTCGCGGTCGAGATCCAGAACACGCCCGAACTGGTCCTCGGCGCCGATTATCTGATCTGGCCGCCGGTGCTGAGCATGCTCCGCGAGAATCTGATGACCCTGGGCCAGCTCAACTGATCGCCGGCCCCGCCCCGGGAATATCCCGGCACATCCGCGGGTCCAACCCTGCACCGAACGATTCGAAAGCGAGGCCCGCGAAGCATGCCGGAAGTCCACAAGCTCGTCATCATCGGTTCCGGCCCCGCGGGCTGGACCGCCGCGATCTACGCCGCCCGTGCCCAGCTCGATCCGCTGGTGCTCGTCGGCGTGCCCAAGCAGGACCCCGGGCCGATCCTCCCCGGCGGGCAACTCATGCTCACCACCGACGTCGAGAACTATCCGGGCTTTCCCGAGGGCGTCGCCGGCCCCCAGATGATGGACCTGTTCCAGAAACAGGCCGAGCGTTTCGGCACCAAGGTCGTCGGAAAAGACGCCGTCCGCTGCGACTTCTCGCAACGCCCCTTCACGCTGGAGCTCAACGACGGCTCGAGCATCCAGGCCCAGGCGGTCATCATCGCGACGGGGGCCACCGCTAACTGGCTGGGGCTCAAGAACGAGCTGCGCCTGGCCCAGACCGGCGGCGGCGTTTCCGCCTGCGCCGTCTGCGACGGCGCCCTGCCGGTCTTCCGCGATCAGCACCTTGCCGTCGTCGGCGGGGGCGACACCGCGATGGAAGAGGCCACGCACCTCACCAAGTTCGCCAGCAAGGTCAGCGTCATCCACCGGCGCGACGAGCTGCGCGCCAGCAAGATCATGCAGAAGCGATTCCTCGACAAGCCCAACGCCGAGGTGCTCTGGAACAAGGTCGTCACCGACGTCATCGGCAAGGACATGATCGAGGCCGTCGAGCTCGAAGACACTGTCACCGGCGAGAAGAGCCGCCTGGACGTCAAGGGCCTGTTCGTCGCCATCGGGCACACCCCGGCGACCAGGTTCATCCGCGACACCGCCCTGGAGTTCGACGACGCGGGCTACCTCCTCCTGCGCACCAGAAGCAGCGAGACCAATATCGAGGGCGTGTTCGCCGCCGGCGATGTCTCGGACGCGAAATACCGCCAGGCAGTCACCGCGGCGGGCATGGGCTGCCAGGCGGCACTGGACGCCGAGCACTTCCTCGCGAATCTGCCCGTCGACACGACGAGCACGCGCGCCTGATCGCAACGCCAGCGGGATCCTTGCAGTACTTGTATGGGCCCAGTCACGAGAACCCGGCCGCGACAATCACGCCGCCGGCAGATCCGCCTCGCCGAACAGCCGGAACTCCTTGCGCCGCAGGATCTGCCCCGCGAGCGTCGCGTCGTCGACCGCCAGCGCGATCGTCGGCGTGCCGTTCGGACGCAGCATCAGCGGGTACGCGAACCGGATATTGATCTCGGCGCCGAGCAGATACAAACACAGGCTCTCGAGCGTCTTGCCCTGAGTCAGCTCGACGATCAACACCTCGTTCTCGGCGAACGCCAAACGATGCTCGCGCAGGATCTCTCTGGCGACCTTGGTCCGGTTGGTGATGAGCCGCACGATCGCGCAGTCGCTGGCGTCGTGGACGCTCAGGGCACAGATCTGGCTCGTTGAATCGTCGAACGTCTCGACGAGGTCGTGCAGTTTTCCGACCTTGTTATCCAGAAAGACGCTGAACTGCGTGACGGTGGGTGGGGCGTAGCTCTGCGCGGTCTCGAAGGGCGTCTGTGCCTCGCTCACGTAGCGGCCCTCCCGGCCAAGGCTCGGCGTCGCCGAGCGTGAAACTGCCCCCATGACATCGGCGAGGGCGGATGGGGATGACTCCGCAATCGGGACAAATCCCTCAATTGCCTAGATTAGCGGACTAGGGGAGTCCTTGGCAAGCAAAAACCCGCCAGGATGAGGGCGGGTGTCGGTTGCTGGGGCGTGTCGGGCGGCTCAGGCGGAGAAGCTGGAGCCGCAGCCGCAGGTCGTGGTGGCGTTGGGGTTCTCGAAGACGAAGCCACGTCCCATAATCTCATCGCGGAAGTTGATGGTGGTGCCGCCGAGGTAGAGCAGGCTCTTGGGGTCGCAGACGATCTTGATGCCGTGCTGCTCGAAGACCTCGTCGGAGTCGCGTTCGGTCTCGGTGAGGTCGAGGACGTAGCTGAAGCCGCTGCATCCGCCGCCCTTGACGCCGACGCGCAGGCGGACCTTCTCGGCGTCGAGCTCCTGCTCCTCGATGATCTTCCTGATCTCCTTGGCGGCGTCCTCGCTGAGGATCACGCCGTCGATCTGATCCTGGGTCTGGGTGGAGGTCTGGGTCTGTGCGGGCATATCGGACTCCGTGGTCGTGTACTTATCAATCATACGCACCAAGCGGTGCGCCAGTTCATGGCATCATCGGCTCGCGGGCGGGCTCAGTGAGCCTCGGCGGGCTCGGCGATCCCGTTCTTCTTCTTGTAATCCGCGATCGCCTCACGGATCGCGTCCTCGGCGAGCACCGAGCAGTGGATCTTGACCGGCGGCAACTGGAGCTCCTCGACGATCATCGTGTTCTTGATCTCGAGCCCCTCGTCGACGGTCTTGCCCTTGAGCCACTCGGTGGCGAGGCTGGACGAGGCGATCGCGCTGCCGCAGCCGAAGCACTTGAACTTGGCGTCCTCGATCTTGCCGTTATCGTCGACCTTGATCTGGAGCTGCATGACGTCGCCGCACTCGGGCGCGCCGACGAGCCCGACGCCGACATCCTTGCGGCTTTTCACGTCGCTCGTGGAGCCGAAGTTCCCGACGTTGCGGGGGTGCTCGTAATGGTCGATGACTTTCTTGTGGTATGCCATATCTGGCTCCTCAGTTCGTTGTTCCGTTCAGCGGTTTATCCGGGGCATTCGAGAGCATGAGTGTGACGTCGAGACCGGACTCTTTCTCGACCTCACGCTGCAAAGCGCGTAGAGCCTTGGCTAGTTCGTATGCGTCTGCATCTGGTACGCCACAGAAGACCATGACGTACCACGAATCACGAACAGCATCGTTTGGAGCCTTCACAACATTGCCAGGCGAAGCCGACAGCTTGAATCGCCGAACAACCTCGGCGTTGTCGCTCCAGACTTTCTCCACGGCGGGCATTGGGTCTGGGACACTTGGAAACGTCATAGGGGTCATCGCAAGCTCTCCAGCAACCTACCGAGGCGTCGAGCACATATGACCGAGTCTGTCGCTACATCCAGCGAAACGGCCGACCCCGGCCGATAATCGGCGGTGAGGCGATACGTCCAGCAATCGGTCAACTCCAAGCGATGGACATTGGCGGCTGTCCAGAACGCGGTGTCGCGTGCGCGGAGGCCCTTCAAGGTGGAGTGCAGGATTGCCGGTAGACTCGGGTTGGGCCAGTTTCCCTGCTCTGGCGGAGTGGCACCGCAGTGAAGCAGTACGGCGTGAGAGAACGCCATCGCAGAGTAATACGCACGACTGACGCATGATCTCAGTGCTCTCTCTGTGAGCAATCGCTCCGCCACGGTCAGGTTTTCTTTGCCTGCTGTTGCCCATGCTGCCGTGCTCGCCATCAGTGCGCCTGCCACTCGATCTTCGTGATATCGATGCCTTCCTTGTGCATGTCGTACAGCGGGCTCAGGTCGCGCAGCTTGTTGACCGCGTTCACGACCGCGTCGATCGCGTAGTCCACCTCGTCCTCGGTGTTGAATCGGCCCAGGCTCATCCGCAGCGAGCTGTGGGCCAGGTCGTCGCCGATACCCAGACCCTTGAGGACATAGCTCGGCTCCAGGCTCGCGCTGGTACACGCAGAGCCGCTGCTCACGGCGATCTCCTTGATCGCCATCATCAGGCTCTCACCCTCGACAAAGCCGAAGGAGATGTTGGTCAGGTGCGGCAGGCGGCGCTCGGCGTGCCCGTTGATCTGGACCGTATCGAGACGGCTGGTGATTTCACTCTCCAGCTTTTTGCGCAACCCCAGGAGCCGCTCTCGCTCAGAGTCCATCTCTTGCGCACACAACTCGCACGCCTTGCCCAGGCCGACGATGCCGGGCACGTTGAGCGTCCCCGAGCGGAAGCCCCGCTCCTGCCCGCCGCCCTCGAGGATTGCCTGCACGCGCACCCGCGGGCGACGCCGACGGACATACAACGCCCCGACGCCCATGGGCCCGTACATCTTGTGCCCGCTCATGCTGAGCAGATCGATGTTGTCCTTGACCACATCGGTGGGCATCTTGCCGACCCACTGCGTCGCGTCGGTGTGGAAGAGGATGCCGCGATCGTGGCAGAGCGCCCCGATCTCGGGGATCTCGCTGATCGCGCCGATCTCGTTGTTCGCCCACATCAAGCTCACCAGGATCGTGTCCTCGCGCAGCGCCTCTTCGACCTGGCTGGCGGTGATGACCCCATCCATCGGCGGGTCCAGATAGGTGACATCGAAGCCCTCTTTCTGGAGGCGCTTGGCGGGGTCGAGCACGGCCTTGTGCTCGATGGCGCAGGTGACGATGTGCCCGCGCTCCGTCTCGCCCGCGGGCTTCTTGGCGTACATGTTCGCGCCGCCTTTGATCGCGATGTTGTTGGCCTCGGTCGCCCCGCCCGTGAAGATGATCTCCTTGCGGTCCGCGCCGAGCAGCGAGGCCACCTGCTCGCGGGCGGTCTCGACCAGCTCCTCGGCGGCCCAGCCGAAGCCGTGGTTCCGGCTCCCGGGATTGCCGAACACCTCGGTGAAGCACGGCAGCATCGCCTCGACCACGCGCGGATCGCAGCGGGTCGTGGCGGCGTTGTCAAAGTAAATCGGCAGCTTCGCGGTCATCGAATCCTCCGTCGTGTGACGCCCTCATGCGGTGCCCCCGATCCCGCCGAGAGGCGGCTTTCTGGAGCCTTGGGCGTTCCCTGCATCTTAGACTCATTCTAAGACAGAAGCGATCAAGGGACAGCAGACAAACCCGTCGCGATCGCCCGCTCAGTTCCCCGATGTCCGGCTTTGAAAGACCATGCGGACCCGATTGCCCCGCTCATTGTGCTCAACCGTGGTCATGTACGCCCGGATGAGCATCAGCCCCCGCCCAGAGGGCTTGTCCAGATTGGCTTCCAAGGTCGGGTCGGGGATGGCCCGTGGATCAAAGCCCGGCCCACGGTCCTCGACGACGATCTCGGCCCGATCCCGCTCGACGCGCAGACGCACCTCGACGGGTTCGTCCGCCGGCAGCCCCTTGTGCCCGTGCCGGAACGCGTTGGAGATCGCCTCCTCGAACGCCAGTCGCACGGCGAAGGCCGACGCGTCGGAAAACCCTTCTTCGTCCAGCACGCGGACGACGCGATCGCGCAACGCCGCGATGGCGGCAGGATCGTTGGAAATCCTGACCACTTCGACGCGGGGTTCAGACATGGAAGAACCGGTCACTGGCGTGATCGACGGCGAGCATGGGTGGGTCAGGCGAAGCTCGACAGCGCCTCGTCGGCGTGCTCGTGGATCTGGAAGAGCTGGTTCAGGCGGGTGATGACAAACACCTCATAGATCTGTGGGTCGATGTCGCTCAGGCGGAGCTGCCCGCCCTTGTTCTTGACCTTGTTATTGATCGTGATGAGCGTGCCCAGTGCCGCCGAGGACAGATGGCGGACGTTGGAGAAGCTGATGAGAACCTTGGGCTGCTCAGACTGATCAATGATCTTGGAGATTTCCTCGCCGATCTGCTGGATGTTGGACTCATCCAGGATGTCCTTTTTGGTGAACTCGATGCGCGCGACGCCTTCCTCGCGTCGGACCATCAGAATCGACTCGCCGGAAGCCATGTGAGAGATCTCCTCTTGCCGCCAGAGCGTGCCGACGCTCCCCGGGCGGCATCATAGGGTGTTGGGGGCGATCCTGCGCGCCCGCCGGGGCAAAGCGCGAGAACAAAGCGGGCGGCCGGGTCTGTCCCGGCCGCCCGCGAGGGGTCAAACTGGCGGGCGATCGGCGCCCGATCTCACGGACATCAGCCGCCGAAGCTCGAGCCGAGCGTATCGACGAGGCCGGGGAACTGTGTCTCCTCCTGCTCGGACTGGATGAGCACCGTGGGCTTGAGCAGGATCATCAGGGTCTGCTCCTCCTTGGTGCTCACCCGGTTGGTGAAGAAGCGGTTGAGCACGGGGATCTTGCTGAGCACCGGCACGCCGGACTCGACCTCGAACTCGCTCACCAGACGCTGCCCGCCGAGCAGGATCGTGCCCTGATCCGGCACGGTCACGGTCGTCTGGACGCGGGTCACAGTGGTCGTGGGCACCTGAATGAAGGCGTTGGTCTGGGACGAGGGCACCAGCTGGCCACCCGCCTGGGCGGTGACGATCTCGTTCTCGAAGCCCTCGATCTGGGCCAGGGCGGCGTCGATATTCATGGTCACGAACCGCCGATCGGCGCTGATGACGCCGTCGACGATCATGCGGACGCCCTCGGAGACGACGTCGATCTGCGGATCGAATCCGACAGCCGAGTCGCTGACGATCGGCGTCAGATCGCTCACGAAGCCGACCTGGGTCACGACGTAGATGTTCGAGGTCTGGCCGTTGGTGAAGGTCAGGCGCGGGGCGGTCAGCGAGATGCTCCTGCGGTCGGCCTGGGTCGCCTGGAGCAGGAAGTCGACCTGCACGTCGTCGAGGAACGTCCCGGCGATGCCCAGGGCCGGGGCGCGGCCCAGGATCTGCGACGCGATGCCCTCCGACGGGATCAGGGCGCCCGCGAGCCCCAGCGAGTCTTGGAGCACGCCAACGGGGCTGAACCCGCGGTTGGGCGGGATCGTGCCCTGAGTGACCGTGTCGCCCGAGTCCGACGGCGTTTCGAAACCGGTGACCTGCCGAACCAGGCGCCCGTTCTGGAAGAAGTCGATGGGCAGGATCGTCGGGTCGTTGCCCCGGGCCGCGGTGATCTGGTTGTTGTCGGCGTTCAGCACGACGTCCAGGTCGAACCCGATCTGCTCGAAGAAGTCCTGGCTGACCAGCATGAACCGCGACTCGACGTTGATCTGCATCGCCCGCACGTCGCGGAGCTGGCCCAGCAGGCCGCGGATCTGGCGGTGGTTCGTCGGCGTGTTGGTGACGATGAGCTGGCCCTGCCAGTCCTGGATGAAGCCGGTGTCGCCGCCGTTGATCCGCCATCCCTCCGCGTCGATCGTGTCGCGGATGATGTTCTTCATGATGTCCAGGCGATCCTCGAGCGGCGTCTGCTGCCAGTCGTCTTCGCTGTTGGCGCCCTGGAAGGGGCTCTGCCCGCCGCCACCGCCCCGGCTGGATTGCAGGATGGTGTTGAGATCGAACGTGGGAGCGTCGGTGTAGTCGGGCACCTCGACGACCAGGTCGCGGACGTCGTAGATATCGAGGATCGTGTTCTTGCGGATCTGCTCGTCCGAGGAGATCACCAGCACACCGTCCTGGATCGCCCAGGAGGCCTGCTCGCCGAACTCATCGGCGCTGACCTTTTCCAGCACGCGGTTGAGCACGGTTTCCACCGGCACGTTGCGCAGCGAGAGGTTGATGGTCTCGTCGCGTCCGATGTTGATCGACTCCAGCGCGCCCCAGTCCACATCGACGTTGACCAGCGAGACCTGCTCGACGAAGCCGAGAACCTCCGAGAGCGTGTTGCCCGCGAACTCCACGTTCGGCAGACGCTTGTCCTGGATCGTCGCCAGCACCGCCCGGTTCTCGGGGCTCTCGGCGTACTGGCCCGCGGGCGAGCGCAGATAACTGAGCTGGGGCCAGTCCTTCGGGAAGTTCATGATGCCCAGCGGTGGGACCGCGGCCCGGCGATTCTGGATCACCAGTTCCGAGAAGTTGTGCTTCGTCTCGCTGCGCAGTTGCTGGAACTCCATGAAGATTACTGTGTCGTGGATGATCTCCTTGAGCAGCAGGCCGACCGGATCGTTCGGATCCAGGAACAGCACCTGCTGGTCCAGCACCTGCAGCGCCTCGCGATACTTGCGGTCGAGCTGCAGCTCGCGGACGCGCACGATCGCCTCGCGGATCCGCCGACGACGCTCGTTCTCGCGATTCCGGGCCTCCTCGCGCTGGCGGATCTGCTCGGCGAGCGCCTGGTCGCGGGTCTCCTGGGTCCGGATCTGCTCCTCACGTTCATCGATCTCGGTCAGACGCGCCTCGACGACCGCGAGCATCTGCTCGACCGCCGCGGCCGTGAACAGGCCCTGCTTTCCTTCGATCTCGGCCCGGGCCTGCAGCGCCAGCTCGCGGGCGCCCGCGGTGTCGCCCTGGGCGAACGCCCGGTCGGACTGGGCCAGCAGGTTGCGATAGATCGCCTGGGTCTCCTGGCGCTGGGTCTCGCGCTGGTCGATCACCGGATCGAGCCCGCCGCCTTCGACCGTCGGCTCCTCCAGCAGCACGTTGAGCGCGTTCAGCTCGCTATTCAGGCGCTGGCGCTGGGTCTCGGTCAGCGATGCGCCGTACTGGTTCTGGACCTGAAGAAGCACCTGGCGGGCGTCGTTGTACTGGCGGTTGCTCCGCATCGTTGACGCCTGGTCGAACAGGCGGTTGACCTCCTCGCGGTTCGCCTCCTGGATCGGGTCCGGCTGGGCGTCCGGCTGGGCGCCGGCATCCGGATCATCGGTCGCCGGCTGCGCCGCCAGCGTGACCGTCGGCGATCCGATGCCGCTCTCGGCGGCGACGATCTGCAACTGGAGATTGCCGAGTTCCACGTTCTGCTCGTTGCTCAAACGCACGCCCGACCGGGCGATCCACCCGATCCGCTCCTTTGCCTGCGGCAGATCGCCAACCCTCAGATCCTGGACCGCCAGGTGCAGCGAAGGCCCGACGCGTGGCTCGAGCTCGACACGCTTGCGGGCGACACCCTCCAGCACACGCTCGGCCCGGATGAGCTGGGCTCCATCGTGCGACTGGCTGTCGAGCACCGCCGTCGCCTGACGCTCGGCGAGCACCAGATCGCCCGACTCCAACGCCATCTCGGCGTGCTGGAGGCTCAGCTCCGCCGGGCCCAGCGCCTGCTCGGCTTGGCGGATGCTGACCATGAGCTTGAACGCGTGCTCGCGGTCGGCGTCGCTCAGATTCGCTCCGCCGGCCTCGAACGCCCGCATCATCAGCCGGCGGGCAGCCACCGGGCGGTTCTGCTCCAGCATCTCCGCGGCGGACAGGAATGTTTTCTCGACGTCGGCGGTGCTCTGTGGGGCGACCTGTGCCATCGCCGGCGATGCGCCCAGCGCGGTCAGCGAGGCGGCAAGGAGCAGGGCGGAGACCGAACGATTGCTGCGCGTCGTCGACATGAGGCTCTCCAGAGGGGTCGCGGCGTCGAGGGCGGCTCGCACCCATACCCCCCAGTTTCAGGGTCTCGCTCCGGCGGACGATGCCGCCATACATCCGGGTTGGGACGCAGAAGATAGTCCCTTCAGTCCCGGAACGCAAACAGGATTCGTCTCGGCAGATCGCGATTCTGGACAGCGCGATCGCCCGGTGCCGCACCTATTCCCACACTGACGCGGCCCTGTTCCACCGGTTTCCAACCCAGCTCCAAGTTCGTTCGAATGCTCGTTGCGCCATATGGAGTTTCACCCCGAGCCCAGAACCCGCGCCACGATCACATGCCCATCCGACGGCGTTTCCGGGGTTTTCCCTGGCGATTCGCCCTGCTCCCTCAGACGCTCCAGCAGCTCCTCCTCCTGCGCCTCGCTAAGCCGGTCGGCGGTCACCAGCGTCAGATCCTCGAACGCCACGTCGAGACGGACGAGCAGATCCGAACTCGTCGCGATGGCCATGTCCTCGGCCCGTCGGTAGTTCGACGCGTGGCACAGCATCTCGACATACTTCGCCTGTTCGGTCTCTGCAAAGGCTCTCACCAGACACCGCCAGCGGCTGATCCCCAGCTCGTTGCCCTGATCGTCGACATTGGCGTCCATGTCGATATTCAGCGTGAGCTGCCAATCCTCGCTGAGCCGCTCGACGATCTCCTCGGCGATCAACAGGTCCGGGCGGTCCTCGGGGGCGAAGAGCACGCCCCGA
>JAJDDM010000126.1 GCA_029260315.1 Phycisphaerales bacterium
ACCGAACTGGCCAAGAGCAGCGAACTCGATCCGGTCATCGGACGCGAGAACGAAATCGAGCGTCTGATCCAGGTGCTTTGCCGGCGGACGAAGAACAACCCGGTGCTCCTGGGCGAAGCCGGCGTTGGCAAGACCGCCATCGTCGAAGGCCTCGCACAGAAGATCATTGCGGGCGACGTGCCGGACATCCTGCACGAGCGTCGCCTGGTCGTGCTCGACCTCGCGATGATGGTCGCGGGCACCAAGTACCGCGGTCAGTTCGAAGAGCGGATCAAGGCCGTGATGAACGAAGTTCGTCGCGCCAAAAACGTCATCCTGTTCATCGACGAGCTGCACACGCTCGTGGGTGCAGGTGGTGCCGAGGGCGCGATCGACGCGTCCAACGTGCTCAAGCCCGCGCTCAGTCGCGGCGAGATCCAGTGTATCGGTGCCACGACCTTCGATGAGTACCGCAAGTACATCGAGAAGGACGCGGCACTCGCAAGGCGATTCCAGGCGATCACCGTCGAGCCGCCCAACGCCGAGCAGACCGTGGAGATCCTCAAGGGTCTGCGCGAGCGTTACGAGCAGCACCACCGGGTCTCCATCACCGACGACGCATTGCGTGCGGCGGTGGATCTGTCCGGCCGGTACATCTCCGGCAGGGTCCAGCCCGACAAGTCGATCGACGTGATCGACGAAGCCGGTGCTCGGGTCCGGCTCAAGACCATGACCAAGCCGCCGAACCTCGCCGAGATCGAGGGCGACATCGAGCGCCTGAGTGTGGACAAGGACGACGCGGTCAAGGCGGCGGACTACGAGAAGGCCGCCGAGCTTCGCGACCAAGCCGAGCAGCTCCGCAAGAAGCGCGAGCAGATCCAGCAGGACTGGAAGAAGAAGGTGCAGGAGACCGACGGGCTGGTGGACGAGGAGGTCATCGCCGAGGTCGTGAGCAACATGACCGGCGTGCCGCTCCAGCGTCTGGAGAAGGAGGAGGCCGCGCGTCTGCTCGATCTCGAGAAGGAGTTGCACAAAAAGGTCATCAGCCAGGACGAGGCGATCAAGGCCGTCTCCAAGGCGATCCGTCGCGCCCGCGCCGGGCTCAAGGATCCCAAGCGTCCGATGGGCAGCTTCATCTTCGTCGGGCCATCTGGCGTCGGCAAGACGCTCTTGAGCAAGGCGCTGGCGGAGTTCATGTTCGGCGACGAGGACGCGCTGATCCACCTGGACATGTCCGAGTACATGGAGAAGCACAACGTCAGCCGACTGGTCGGCGCGCCCCCCGGGTACGTCGGCTACGAGGAGGGCGGGCAGCTCACCGAGCGGATCCGCAGGCGCCCCTACAGCGTCGTGCTGCTCGACGAGGTCGAGAAGGCCCACCCGGATGTGTTCAATATGCTCCTCCAGATCATGGAGGAAGGACGCCTCACCGACAGCTTCGGGCGCCACGTCGATTTCCGCAACACCATCATGATCATGACCAGCAACATCGGCGCTGATCTGATCAAGGGCGGCGGCGGGTTCGGCTTCCAGAAGCGCTCGACCGAGGTCGACTACGAGAACATCAAGGCCATCCTGATGAAGGAGATCGAGCGGTTCTTCCGCCCGGAGTTCATCAACCGCCTCGACGACATCATCGTCTTCCAGCCGCTGACACGCGACGACCTGGTCGAGATCATCGAGTACGAGGTCAGCAAGGTCTCCAACCGCCTCAGCGAGCAGGGGTTCTCGCTCAGCCTCGAGCAGTCCGCCAAGGACTTCCTGATCGACAAGGGCTACAACCCCGACTACGGCGCAAGACCGCTCCGCCGGGCCATCGGCAACTTCATCGAGGACCCACTGAGCGAGATGCTCCTCGCCGGCGAGCTGCACGGCAAGAACTTGCTCGTCGTCTCGCACAAGGAGGGCGCGGAGAACCTCTTCTTCGAGCCCAGCCACCGCCCGCCGGACGACGACGACAAGGGCGACGGCGGCGATGGCGAGCCCGCGCCGAACAACGGCGAGCCGATCGAGGCCGAGGCGTCCTCGACCTGAATCCTCGCCCCACGAACGATCCATCAGGCCCAGCCGATCTCGGCTGGGCCTTTTTTTCGTCCTTAGATGGGCAGTGCCATCGACCCGCCACGTCGCCCCGGACGAATACCATGGGCCATGCCGCCCATCCTCCGCTGGCTGCTGAACCTGCTGATCACGAACCCAATCGCGGTGCGCCTGGTACAGAACGGCTCGCGCCGGCCCAAGCACCTCTACGTCCGCTCGATCTACCTCGCCAGCCTGATCCTCGTCTTGCTGTGGATCCTGGTCGCGAACACCGGGGCGGGGAATCTCGACTATCGCGACCTCGCCGCGGCGGGCTCGACGGCGTTCGTCTGGATCGCCTACCTCCAGATTTTTCTCATCACGGTGCTGAGCCCGGTCTTCCTCGCCGGGGCGATCGCGCAGGAGGCGAACCCCTACACCTGGGAGATCCAGCTCACGACGCCGATGAACCGCCTCCAGATCGTGCTGGGGCATCTGTTGGGGCGGCTGTTCTTTGTCCTCGCGCTGCTGTTCGCGAGCCTGCCGCTGTTCGCCCTGACGCAGTACTTCGGGGGCGTGCCGGGCTCGAGCATCCTGGCGAGCTATCTCGTGGCGGCGTGCGCGGCGATCGCCGTCGGCTCGATCGCGGTCTCGCTGGCGGTCAGCCGGGTCGCCGGCAAGCGCGCGGTCTTTGCGTTCTATATCGCCGTCGTCAGCTATCTCGCGGTCACGATTGCGCTGGATCGTGGTCTCGGCGCAGGTGGGGTCACATGGTTCACGAGCCTGAACCCGTTTCTTGCACTCCACGCCCTGCTTGACCCCTCGGGCTACCCCAGGGCCGGCGAGGGCGCGCCGTGGGCGCTCCAGAACCCCGTGACCGCCTTCTGCACGGGCGCAATCGTCCTCAGTGTCATCCTCATCACGCTCAGCGCCATGACCGTCCGCTCCGGCGGGCTCCAGCAGGTCGTCTCCGGCGGCTCTGCGATGCCCTGGTATCGGCGCTGGTTCAAGCTCGGCGCTGCCGGAAGCGAGCACCGCCCGCCAAGGACCGTCTGGCAGAACCCGATCACCTGGCGCGAGGCCGCGGCGAGGAACAGCACGCTCGGACGCATCGTCGCAAGATGGAGCTTCATCGCGGCGGGAGCGCTCTGGGGCATCGGCATCATCGCGGCGTTCCATGTGGGCGAGCTCGACGCGGGCACGTTTCGCTTCGTGATGCTCTCCACCGTCGCGACCGAGCTCGCGGTCATCACGCTCATCGCGATCAACATGTCCGCGACCGCCGTCAGCCGCGAGCGCGAGGACGGCACGCTCGATCTGCTGCTCACCACGCCGCTCACGCCCAACGCCTACCTGCACGGCAAGATGCGCGGCCTGATCGCCTACCTCCTTCCGCTCATCGCCGTGCCGATCGGCACGCTCCTGCTCGCGGCGATCTACGCGATGAGCGGCGGGCTGGGGCGCGACGGCGGGGTGATGGTCAAGGCCGCGTTCCCCGGCAAGACCTACGACATCCCCGTCGTGCTGCCCGAGGCGGCGCTGCTCGCGCCGATCGTCTTCGTGCCGTTCATCGCGTTCTGTGTCATGATCGGCCTGCACTGGTCGCTGAAGACCAAGGGCACGATCGGCTCGGTCGTCAGCGCCTTCGGGGTGGTCGCCGCGATCGCGGGGGTCATCGGGCTGTGCGGCTGGAAATCGGGCTCTGACATCCAACTGCTGGGTCCGGCGCTGGCGGCGCTGAGCCCCGCGAGCTTGACCTATGCCCTGATCGAGCCCGCCGCGGCGCTGAATCAGACCATCGCGAGCACCGGGCTGAACAAGGCGCGGGTGTCGCTGGTCGTCGGTGGGCTGATCGCGGGGGGCGCGTACATCGCGATCGTCAGCGCCATGCATACCAATCTCGTTCGCGGGTTCGATATGACGGTGCGGAAGCTGGCGGGAATGAAGTAGCCGACGAACCGGCGACAGCATCCCTAGCGCCATCGTGGAAGGATGACCCGGGCTTGTCTTGGTCCCGCGCATGGAATCTCCTGAATGACCCGGCACCGCCGTGGTGGGCGGGAAGCGTCGCGTGGTCGGCGGTCGCGGCGCTGGTGCTGGTCGTCTTTCTCAAGGGACCCGCGCACGGCATGCCGACATCAATCGCATGGCGGGGGCTCACCGTCTGGTTTCTCGTCATGGTCCCGGTTCTGGTTGCGGCCATGCTGCTCAGAACGCGCGAGCTGCGCCGATGCCAATACGCGACCAATCGCTGGTTCGCCGGCCTTTGTCCCGTGTGCAAGTACCCGCGCGACGACGACGCGGACGATATCTGCCCGGAGTGTGGGAGGGATATGCCCGAGCAGGCACGCCTCGCCGCGCGCCGCATGGGGCGCACGCTCGACGATCTGCGGGACTCATCCGGGCGGCACACGACGCTCAGCGCCGTAACCGATCGACGCCGGGCCTGACGGCGCAAGCGCCGCGTTGCCTCGCAGCGAGCCCACTCCCCGTGCCACCAGCCGTGGCTTTGCACGGCTGGTGCTTCTGGGAGAGTGCCATGAAACACCAACCGCTCAAAGCAGCGGTTGGTGGCACGACGCTCGACACCCGCGCAAGCATCCTGCCGCGAAGCGCTTGTGACAAACAACGCAAATGGCTCGCAAGCTCGCACAAGGTCGCACAAGCGCCGGCGGCTCTGCTATCCAGCCGCGCCGCCCGGCTCCAGATCCTCCCACGTCAGCGGCGCATCGCCCTCGACATCGCGCGCGAGCCTTCGCCCGATGACCTCGCCGAGCATGAACGGCTCGATGCCGGTGCCGGGGCGTTTGATGGTGAGGTCGTCGCTGTTCAAGACTACTCCGGTTTCGCACAACCGTTTCACCACGATCGACTGGCGTGATGCATACCGAACGTCGGACTCCCACTCGAAGATCTGCTTGCGATACGGGAACACGGCGCCATAGAGGCCTGTGTCAAACGCATACTCCAACTCCCACACAGACTCATAAAACTCGGGAGAGAACGACCTTGCGAACAGTGACTGGTGGTCGTATCGACTCATCACCTCGATGAGTCTTGCGTACATCTCCCCGCCGACCGACATGTCGCACTCGACATCCAACTCATCCATATAGAAATCCCGGAACGGCTCGGCGTGATTGCGCAGACGTGTGAGCTCAACATACTCGGCGAACTGCGATGGCCCCAGTGACGCCGCATGGTCGGGCCCCTGAGAGTTGGGATCGAGCGTGATGTGCTTCTCGATGAGGCTCGCGCCGTAATGCGTTGCGAGCCAGCCGGTGATCGTCCCGGCTGTGTGATCGCTGTAGCCAATTGGAGCAACCTCGTCAAACGTCGGTGGCCGACGTGTCACATTGCGGAGCGAGTGCATCGCGCCGACGTTTGCGGATGCGAGTGGACACGGATAACAACTCACACACTGCAACACCGCCAGCCGCTCCCTCGCGTCCTCCAACCACCCCACCGCCCGCTTGACCTCTTCGAGCGTGCTCGCCCCCGAGCTCACGATCATGGGCCTGCCCGTCGCCGTCAGCGCCTCCAGCAGCGGGCGATGGATGATGTCCGGGCTCGCGCTCTTGACCGCGTCCCAGGGCAGGGCCATCGCCGGTTCGACGAGTTCGGTGCTGAAGACCGTCACGATCGCGTGGATGCCGCGCTCGTGGGCGCGGCCGACGACCCTCGCCATCTCGTCCAGGCTCAGCTCCAGACGCCTCAGCATCTTGATCGGATCATCCTCGCCCGCGGCCCTCTGGTACGCCGCGAGCTTGGCGGCCTTGCTCATGAGCAGATCGGTCTCGAAATACTGGAGTTTGATGGCGTCTGCGCCCGCGCTCGCCGCGGCGTCGGTGAGCATGAGCGCCTTGTCCACCTCGCCGTCGTGGTTCACCCCGATCTCGGCAATGATGTACACCGGCTCGCCGGGACCGATCTGTTTGACTCCTATCTTCATAAAGGCATTTCACCACAGAGGGCGCAGAGAGCACAGACGAAGAGACGAAGAGACGAAGAGAAGAGTATGGACCACGGAGTCACACGGAGTGTCACGGAGTGGGGAAGAGAATGGTTGCGCTCGTGTTCTGAACTCCGTGCAACTCCGTGTGACTCCGTGGTGAGAGTTCTTCTCCTGTACTTCTCTGTGTGCTCTGTGCCCTCTGTGGTGCATCCTCCCTTTCCGAAAGCAGCGCGTCCGCGACCAGCAGGTCAACCCGCGAGTCGATGTCCACGACCTCGCCCTCGCCGGTGAGGACGCCGCGCCTGTCGCGCCCGAAGAAGGCGTGCGGCCCGGGCTCGACGCCCTCGATGCGCAGCTCCAGCGACCGCTTGGTCACGCACAGCACGCCGCCGTCGGGAATGAACGCCGCCGGCAGGTTCTGGCGGCGGTGTACGCCGTGGTTGAGCACGTCGCCCTCCCATGCCCGCACGACGCCATCGCCCACGCCGACGCGGGCGGTCCACCAGGGGTGGTGCTTGCCGACGGGCGCGTAGCTCTGCACGCTGTCGCAGCGGGTCGAGCCGAGCAGCTCGACGGCCCTGTCGATCAGCCCCGCCGGCCGCACGGGTACGTTGGCGTACAGAATCACGGTTGGCGTGTCCTCGTGGGCGTCGGGCGCGATGCGCATGATCGCGTGGCGGGCCGCGTCGTCGACCGTCGCGGCGTCGCCGGCCAGCTCCGTCGGGCGATCCACCACGCCCACGCTCATCACGCCCGCGATCCGCGCGACCTCTGGCGCATCGGTCGAGACCGCAACTGTGCCGACAGTGCGCGCGCGCAACGCATCCTCGATCGACCACGCGACGCAGGGCTTTCTCCCGACCTCCGCCCAGTTCTTCCCCGCCAAGCCCTTGCTGCCCGCACGCGCCAGCACGATCGCGATGGCGGGGATGCCGCTCATGCGACCAGCCTCGCCCGTGATCTCGGCACCCGCACAATGTCCAACAGTGACTTCTCCACAATGCTCCCCAGCTTGCGCCCGCCCAGCACGACCGTCCCGTCGCTGCGCAGCACAAGCCCTTCCATCGTCCGCCGATCTCGCGCGATCCGCGGCACGGTCAGCGGCCCAATCCGCTCACCCGCGACCCGTCCCGGCAACGGGTCGATCACGCACGCGCCCAGCGTCGAGATCCAGTGGTCGTAGAACCCCTCGAGCTGCTCGTACACGGCGTCGCATCGGGTGAGCCGCGGCACGATCCAGGGCATCGCCATCGGCCCGCCATCGCGCGCCCGCCGACCCTCGATCAGGCGATTGAGATTGGCGCTCACTCGCTCGAACGCATCCAGAGCCGTGAGCTCGGCGTAGGTTCTCGCGTCGTTCGCGAGCAGATCGACGCTGACAATGCCGACCGACGTATCCAAGAGACGATCGACGGCACGCTCGTCGAGAAGATCAGTCCGCATATGGATCCCGGCAACCCCGGCATCCTCGGCGAGATGAATGAACTGGTCAAACTCGGGGTGCTGGAGCGGATCGCCGGCACCCGCAAACGTCACCGCCGCGTCAGGATACGCGTCCGACAGGGCCGTCAGCGCTCTCGCCGTGAGGTCGAGATCCGTCGGCGGGCGTTCGTCTGGCTCGCGGTTGCTTCGCTGCCACGAACCCCGCTGACCACTCGTCAGCCTGCCGGTGCAGAGCTCAATGGTGAGTTGTCTCGGCGTGCGCTGCTCGCGGTAGGCGAACTCCGCGAGTGCCGCGCCGAGTTGGGATCCAACAAGCGACTCAAGATCGCCCGCGTGGTCTTCGATGACCCGTGCGATGCCGCTCGCTCGGCTGGGCGAATCGGCGATGATACGCGCCCCGAGATCGCGCAGACTCGGATGGATGCGCACGCATGTGTCCCGCGCGATCGGATCCGCACGCCCGGCGTCGGGGATATAGCCGGTCACGCCGCCAAGGCTCGCCAGCGGGCCCGCCCGCTCGATCTGCGCCGCGATCTCGCCGACGAGTTGACGAGCGATCACGCACGCCCCGAGCCCCGGCGCGGCCTGTGAGAACACGAACGTGTGAGACTCCGGATCCTCGCGATGGCGCTCGATCAGCCGGTCGATGAGCGTCGGATCGACGAGGCACCAGTCCGGCCCGATGAGGCACGCCGCGTCGATCGCCAGGTCCTGCATGACCTCGTGCAGCAGTTTCGGATCGAGGATCTCGTCGAAGACGGTGAGCCCCGCGAGCCCGCCTCGCCAGCTCGCGTGCGCAAACACCCGCCCGAGCGACACGCTCTTGCGGCGCGCTCGCTCGCATTGGGCATGCACGATCTCGATCTCGCCGGGGCAGTCACGGACAATCGCCCGCACGCGCTCGGGCTCGTCGCTGAGCAGGATGACGCGATCGAGCCGCTCACACATCGCGAGGCGCTCGATGGTGAGTTGGAGGATGGAGCGGCCGAGCGCGAGCGGCTCCTCGATCGAGCGAAGGTTGCCCAGCCCGCCGCGTTCGAGATCGACCGGCACCACGGCGCACACCCGTGCCCGCCGGCACCCCACGCGAACGGCGTCCGCCGCGGGCGGGCGTGTCAGCTTCGGCCCACCATCCAGTGCGCTGAGAGTCCGATCCATCAGCTCTGCGAGGCGGTCGGCTGACTCCGCCAGGCCGGTCACGTTCCGCAGATCGCGTTCGATCTGCGCGAGCTGCTGCTGCAACGCCGAGCTGTCGCGATCCAGCGCGATGATCCGATCGCGTTTGGCCCTCTCCAGCGCCTCGGACTGGCTGAGGAACTGGGTCAGCTCCCACGCGGACTCGAGCGAGGTGACCTCGTCGCGACAGACGTTGATCTTGTCGATGAGCTGGGCGACTCGCTTCTGGTTGTTCTGCACCTTCTTCATCTGGCGCAGCCACTCGCCGGCGCGCCGGCTCGCGGCGGCGACGGACCTCGCGTCACGCGCGATGCGCTCGATCCGCGATCGCAAGGCGGCGATGGTCTCCTCGCGCCGAGACGTGCCGCGTCTCTCGTCCGTCCAGTCGGTGGGGATCGCGAACACGCCGGTGTCGAATCTCGCCAACGCCTCGTCGACCGCCATCGGCGGTGCGCACCGCTTCAGTGTCCCGCCCTCGGAGCAGTCGATCGTCCGCAGCCCCCGCTCGTGGTCGCGCGCGAACATCTCCTCGAACTGCACCTGGTAGGAGTGCATCTGCTCGTCGGCGTAGATCGTCCGCCCGAGCTGGTCCGGCACGCGCATCAGCAGGTGGCGCTGGCGCACGACCCGCTCGTGCTCGAACATCTCCAGCGTGCGGAACTCGTTGAGCTCGCACGCCCAGGTGTCGTGGATCGCCGCCCCGCCGGCGTAGTATTGGCCGTCGGTGAACCCGAGGTCCTGCCCGACCAGCAGCACGGGGTCGCACCCGAGATATCGCGCGAACTCGTACGACAGGTGCGCGACCGTTGCGCCCGGGCGCAGCTCGCCCTTGACGCCCGCGAGTTCCTCGCCCAGCAGCGCGTCCAGGTGCTCGTCGCCGACCAGGCGGATCGCGCCGCAGAACGCGTCGAGCACGCCGGGATTGACCATGGGCTCTGCGATGAGCGTCACGCCCCGCAGATCCTCCTCGCTCAGTCCCTCGTAGAAGCGATTGGAGATCTCGTGGTGGTCGAGGGCCGTGACGAAGTGCGGGCGGATGCCGCGTTCCAGCAGCGGCTTGAGCACCGTCTGCACCGCGATGAGCACGAACTTCTCGCGGATCTCCGGGCGCGCGAGCGCCTCCATCGCCTGCGCCAGGCTCGGCCCGGCGGCGATCACGATCGCCGGGCGGCCCCGGCACGCACCCTCAAGCTCAGCGATGCCCGGGCACGTCGCGTAGTGCTCGGCGTTCATCGCCAGATTCCGCAGCGTCGTCGGCGACTGCACGAGCGTCGTCATGATCGTCGTGCGCAGCGCCTTGACCGTGCGCGCGATCGTGTCGGCGAACGCCGGGGCGTGCGGGCCCAGTCGCGCGTTGCTCGGCGGGTGGTCGATGATCTGGAGCCCCATCGCGACCAGCCCCTCGAAGCCGCGCAGCGCCGCCGAGAGCGCCGCGGGCTGATCCGCGGTCTCGACGATCAAGAGATTTGTCCCGTTGATCCACTGGCTCATGTCCACGCTCTCGAAGACAGCGCGAAGCAGCCCGAGATCCGGCTCGAACACGAGGATGACGCCCTGCCCGCCCAGACGCTTGGCGAGGGCCGCAACATGGGCCCCGGCACCGAAGCCCGCGATCGCGAACGCGCCGTGGGTCTCCAACTCGCCGCGGCTGGCGAACCGCTTGGCCTCCTCAAGCGGGCGACGCTTGCTCGCAAGCGCCCGCGACGAGGATCCGCCGACGATCTCGCCGGTGACACCCCCGTCGTCGGCGAGGAAGATCGACGCGTCCTGACGCGCGGGGATCGAGAGGAGGCGCTGCGCGAGTGCCGGGCAGGTCCGCCCGAGAGCCTGGAGATTCGACCGCAGGGTCTCCGGCGATGGTGAGCAGCAGATGATCATGGGCCCTCCGGACCGCGAACAAGGCCGCCCGTATCGCCCGGCGGCCCACGAAACGATCGAACCGATCGCGCGCCGATCGCGCACAACCAAGGAATCATCGGCCCTGGTACCCTCTCTCTGCCAACATTTGGAGCCCCATGCCGCAGAATACCCCACAGCTCCGAGAGATCGCCTCGCCCGACCTCGTCTCCCTGCTGCTGCTGGAGAACCCGTGGATCCTGGCGGGCCTGCTCGCCGTGAGCGCCGCGGCGGCGTTCATCATGCTGAACAATCGACGCCGAGCTCGCGCCGGAGCGATGGTGGGCGCGATCCTCACGCTGCTCGCTGTTGGCGTTCTCGCGACCGCGACGCTGGTCACGACCGATCGCGAGCGAGTGCGCGCGTTGTCGCGCGAGCTGATCGACGCCGTGGCCCGGGCCGATCCGGCGCCGGTCGACGCGATCCTCTCGCAGATCGCGACGCTCGCCGCCGAGGGCGCGCTGCGCGACGATCTGGACCGCGAACAGATCCTCGACATCGTCGCCGACGCGTCGCGCAATGGCGGGGAGTACGACGCCGGGGGCACGCGCGTCGGGGCGGTCGAGCATCGGATCCGCGAGATCCGCGTGGGGATACAGACCGACGTGATCGCCCGCTCGCAGGTGAACGTCGTGGTGACGCCAAGTCTGACCAATGTTCCTACGGGAACGTGGTGGGAGATCGATTGGGACAGGCATCCGGACGGGGCCTGGAAGGCCCGGCGGATCGAGCTGGTCTGGGTCGCGGGGGCACCGGGGGCGGGGCCGCGCTGAGCTACTCGTGCGGAGTTAGACCAATCTGAGCGACCTCGCGACTGAGAAAGCGCCGAGCCAGGCCTTCGCCGAGCCTCAGGCCCGGCGTCCATTCACAATCTCGGCTTCGGAACAGAACGAGACCCGGGGGCAAACGAAAAAGCGAGCCTCCCGAGAGAGGAGGCTCGCGTCGTTCTCGTTCTCGTTGTTGAGCTAGCAGCCCTGGGCGAACAGATCCAAGTACCCGAAGAAGTCGTCGGCGTCGCAGTCCTCGTCCCCATCAATGTCGCACACGCCGAAGTCGCCGCTGGCGAACGCGTCGAGGTACGCGAAGAAGTCGTCGGCGTCGGCGTCCTCATCTCCGTCGAGATCAGCGGCGCAGCCCTCGCACGAATCGGGGATCCCGTCGCCATCGCTATCCGGCGGCGGATCGGCGGGGATGATCTTGCGAATGATGCCGCCAAAGATGCAGAGATAGAGCTCCCCGTGGTAGTCCACACCAAAGCTCGTCACGCGCCCGTTGCCCATGAGCTCGACCGAACGGTCCATGAAGTCGGTGATCTGCGCGCCGTCGTATCGGAATGTCCAGTACGTCGACGTGCAGAAGTCGAGGAAGAAGTACGTTCCGTCGAGTTCTGGGATCGCGCAGCCGCGGTAGACGCGTCCGCCGGTGACCGCACACCTGTTGTCTTCCTGGGTGAACTCATGGATCGGCGCGACGTGATTGACCGGCAGATCCAGGCACCGCCCGGTCTCCTGCGAGCCCTCGAAACAGTCCCAGCCGAAGTTCTCCCCCCCGGGGCTCGTGCCCGAGACGAAGTCGATCTCCTCGATGCTCTGCTCTCCGACGTCGCCGATGTAGATATCGCCCGTCGCGGCGTCGAACGACGCCCGCCAGGGGTGGCGCAGGCCGTACACCCAGATCTCCGGCGCGGCACCCTGCACGCCGACGAACGGGTTGTCGGGCGGGACCGCGTAGTTCTTCAGATCGTCGTTGGGAAAGTCGTCACCGCGCGGATCGATCCGCACGAGCGTGCCGAGCAGGTTGGAGGTATCCTGGCCATTGGAAAAATCGCCGTTGGTGCCGAGCGAGAAGTAGAGCATCCCGTCGTTGGGCCCGAACTCGATCCACCCGCCGTGGTGATTCACGCCGAGCTGCTCGATCTCCATGACCGTGACCGCGGAGTTCGGATCGGCGCGATCCGGATCTCCCGAGACCGTGTAGCTCGCGATGATGACCGGGTCCTGGCCGAGCTGCTCGCGGGTGTAATGGACATAGAACTTGCCGTTGGTCTGATAATCCGGGTCGAACGCCATGCCCAGCAGGCCGCGATCGAACCCGTCAATGGTCACGATGTCGGTGATATCCAGGAACGTCTCCATGGGCTCGCCCGTCCGCTTCACACGGATGCGCCCGGGCTGCTCCACGATGAAGATCCGATCGGGATCGCCCGGCGCGAAGGTGACCTCGAGTGGTTGCACCAGCCCAACCGCGATGTCCACCACGTCGAGTGTCTGAGCCAATGCCGCCTGACCAAGGGCCCACAGCCCGCAGGCAACGATCATCCGCGTCTTCATGGGATCCTCCTCGCCGCGACGCCCACCGTCCCGGCCGCCCCCCCTGCACGGAAAGTACCGGAATGTCCGCGGTCGATCCACACAACTGGCAGATTTCTTCCGACGCGCTCGGGCCCAGCGACTTTGCACGCGACCGAAGACCTGACAGTTCGGGGCATAACCCCTATTCGGTGGCCTCGGGGTCCAGCATCAAGGGTCTCGGTGCTCCAGAATGACGAGCGTCAGAGGCCTCTAGGTCGCTCGGAACGTCCCTCGGTCTGCGAATGTACATCACTCGCTGAATGTGCCTCGAATAGTCACCAAACGCACTCAAATGGGGCTCGATCCGCCAGATACTTGTCCTACGCCCCCACCCGCCGCCGCAGATCATCCAGCACATTCATGAAGTTGATATACCCGTCGTACGGCGAGTCGTACGGGCTGAAATACTTGTGCACGTCCCCGTCCGCCCAGTACTTCGTGCACATGTAGTAAAAGTGATCGCTCGTGCTCAGCTTGCGCCAGTCGTTGAGCAGGTGGCTCGCGTTCTCCAGGCGATTGGGGTCGCCCGTGTCCTTGGCCTCGACGATCCGCTCGTGGATCGGCCTCTCCAGCTTGTAGAACGCGTCGATCGCGTTGTGCTGCATCGCGTTGCCCAGCCACGCGCTCAGGTCGCGCTCGGTGTCCGCCCACGAGATCGGGTTCGGCGCGTCGTACTCGCCCACCGGCGTGAACATCTGCATCGCCTCGCTCGGCGTGTTGAAGTGGTTCTCGCCGGGGTTCACATCGAAGACCTTCTCCGGCATGGCCTCCAGAAAACTGAAGATCCCGGTATCGGCCCACTGGTGCTCGCCGAACGTCTCGTAGTCCATGAACAGGTTGCACAGATGCCCGTCGCCGTTGATCTGATCGACCCACTTCGCGAACTTCTCGGCGCTCAGCGGCCACTCCGCCCAGTTGCGATTGCTGAAGCGGAACGCGATGTCGTCGCTCAGCCGGTAGTTCTTCAGCAGCAGCGTGAACGCCCGCCCGTCGCGCCCGATGAGCCCGCCCGGCGGCGCATACGGATAGTTCGGCGAGCGGTATCCGAGGATCCGATCCACGCCCTCGCACAGCGTGCCGTAGAACCGCGGGTTGCCCGACGCGTCCTTGATCGACGCCAGCTCGCTGGCGATGTCGTTGTTATAGATCAGCTCGGTGTCGCGAAAGACCGTCGGCGTCTGGTCGAACAGGCTCTCGATCCGCGCCGTGTGCAGATCGATCTGACGCCGGAACTCCTCGCGCGAGTACAGAAAACTCAGCGAGTGGTAGTAGGTCTCCGCCAGGAACTCGCAGCACCCGGTCTTCGCCAGCTCCTGGAACGTCTGAAGCACGTCCGGACAGAACCGCTCCCACTGGTCCAGCACCGTCCCGGTAATCGAGTAGCTGACCTTGAAGTTGCCCTTGTGCCGCCGGACGAGATCGAGGATGAGCCTGGTCGCCGGGCGGTAGCACTTGTCGGCGACCTTCTCGCAGATCGCCCGGTTCTTCTCGTCGTCAAAGTAGAACGGGTGGTCGTCGAAGACGGTGTACCGCTTTAGGCGGTGCGGCTGGTGGACCTCGAAATAGAACACGATCGACGCCATGACGCTCCTCTTCCAGTCGCGACCCTGAGCACCATTGTTCCGCTCGCCAACAGATCGGCAAGGCACGCCCCGAGATTGAGCGCAGGCCGCTCAGATCATGGCGGATTCTCGCCCTCCATCCGCTCGCGCTCGGCCTTGATCGCCCGCAGTTCCGCCAGCGAGGCCTGATCCTTCGGGCGATTGATGTGGTTCTTGATGCGGATGAGATCGTCGACCGACATGACCAGCAGCGGCTCGCCTTCGAATGTGTACGCCTCGGCCCGCCCCTCGAAGGCCTCATAGGATCCCAGCGGCTCGACCCAGCCCAGCAGATCCAGGCCCCCATTGGTCAGTCTCGAACGTAAAGTTCGGTCCGAGGGCGAGCGATCTCGCGTCCAGGAGAAAAGGCAGATCGGGCGGAGCGCCCCGCAGACGCGGATGCATCTCTCTCAGCGCCTCGGCGAGCCGCTCAAGATTCGCCTCGCTCCGCCGATATGCCAAGTCGATGTCATAGGTGACCCGCGCTCCCCCGTGGAGCGTCTCGGCCTGCCCACCGATCACAATGAACTCCACGCCGTGCCGCCGGAGCGTTTCAACGACCCTGTGAAACGGAGTTTGCCCGGTGTCGTCTGCCAATCTCTCGCAATGCTAGTGCCTGGCGCCGCGCCGTGTCGGCCCGCGAGATCCGCTCCTCGGGGGTTCGACGCAGGTTCTCCCGGATGAGCGTCAGATCCACCCCGTCGGCGTTCTGCTCCGGAAACTCCGGCTTCGGACATGGAGGAAGCTCGCCCATCAACGCCATTGTATCGCCTAGCTCCGCACCCGCATCATCAGCCCCGCGGCCATCGGAAACAGGATCACCACGGGCAGAAACACCCCGATCACCGGCGCAAGCCCCGGGAACGCCACGCTCGAACCGATGATCGCACCCATGATCGCACCCAGGCTCACCGGGGCGCAGCGGACCGACACCAGCAGCATGTTCCTCGGCACCCGCGTCAGGAAATACGGCAACCCGATCAGCAGCCCCACCAGGTTCGCCAGCGCGATGCTGAACCGCCCCCAACGCAGCCGCTCAAGACGCTCCTTCCGCCGCTCGATCTGCTCGGCGTCGCCCCGGGCGTCCTCCAGCCCCTCGAGCATCCGTCCGAGCTGCGAGAAGCTCAGGCTCTGGCTGTACGCCGCGTATTGGATGGTCGTGACCGTCCGCGGGTCGAGATCGGTCTCGATCCGCGCCACCAGCGTCGGCTCAGGCTGGCGGACCTCATCGCTGACCACCTCTGCGAAGCCGCGCTCCAGATCCCACCCGCCGTCGCGCCATTCTGCCCGCTCGGCGTGGATCCGGCGCGAGACGAGCCCGCGCTCGTCGCGTTCCCAGACATAGAGATCGCCGATCGACTCCTCGCGGGCGTTGAAGCTTCCCGCGATGAACACCCTGCCGAAGCCGTCGCCGGCCAGCGGGATCGCGTCGGCCCCGGCGACCTGACGCCCAGCGTCGCCGTGATCGCGCGTCAGCCGCGGCCCGATCCTCGGGATCACCAGCTCCTGGCTCAGAAGCTGCACGACCACCAGCAGCACGCCCACGATCAGGATCGGGCGGGCCACCCGGCGGAGGCTCTGCCCGCTGGCGAGGATCGCCACGAACTCGCGATACCGCACCATCTGCGCACAAGTAAAACCCATCCCCCCCACCATCACGAACCCGAGCAGATACGGCACGAGCTGCAGCAACCGCGGCCACCACAGATCGAAAACCAGATACCCCGTCTTGAGAATCCGTCCGAACGCCCCGAGATCCTGCCCCTGATCGCTCGCCAGATCGTCCGCCGCGTTCACGAACCGATCGATATTCAGCGTCGCGTCCACCGCCACGATGAACGTACACAGGATCACCAGCAGCGCCAGGGTGTTCAGCACGAAGTGGCGCGCGATGTAGCGATCCAGCAGGCTCATCCGCGCCCTCCACCCCGCGTCGGATAGGCCGGGTATCGATCCCGCGGCAAGAACATCTCCACGACCATCCACGCGACGATCGCTCCCAGAACGACATCGCTCAGGAAGTGCGCCCCCATCCGCACGCGCGTGTACGCACACCCCGCCGCCAGCGGCAGCGCGATCAGCCCCGTCCCCGGACGCAAACGCGAGATGACCAGGGCCCCCGCAAACGCGATCGCCGCGTGGCTCGAAGGCGTCGCCAGATTCGACCCATCGACGAATCCCTCGAAAAGAGACTTGAAGTACAACTCGCCGTCGTGCTCCGAAGGGCGTTCCCGCCCGATCAACGCCTTCAGCAGCGCGACAACAGCTCCCGTGACGACGGTGCAGACCAGCATCCCCGGCGTCACCCACGCCGCCCGCGCTCCCCCTCGATCCAGCCCCGAGTTCGCGCGACGCCGCGACGCCAGATCAACCCCGATCGCCACCGCCAGCCACACCGGCACGAACCCGACGAGGCGCAGGAACTGATAGAACTGGCTCTGCTCGAGCTTCCACTTGGGCCCGCCCTCGCCCTCGTCCTGCCATTTGAAGCTGATGAGCTCATACGCGAGCCCATCGAGGAGCAGCGCAAGCACCAGCGCTGCGATCGCGATCATCGCGAACAACCGCCAGCGGTCCCGCCGAAGCTCGCGATGGAAGACGCTGACGCTCATGGAACACCCGCCGCTAGGCTAGCGGCCTACTCAAAGCCCCGGAACCCGTACCCCACGAACGTCACCCGATCCTGCTCCCTGCCGTCCTCGAGCAGCTCCGAGACCTCATCAAACGCCTCCAGCCATTGGCGGCGCGTCGCGCCCAACAGAACCGCCGGTCGCCCGCGCAGACGCTCGATCACCGCCGGATCACGCAGATCCGTCTCGCTCCAGAGGTCGTACTGCGTCCTGCGGCCCGGGCACAGACCCTCCTCGGGAAATGAAGCCAGCACCGCCGAGGCGCAGTACAGATCGGCCTCGACCCCGAGCCTCGCCAGCTCGAACGCCAGCAGGCTCACCCGCCCGTAGTGGCTGCCGACGACGAACGGCTCCTGCCCGGTCTGCTCGCGGATCGCGTCGAGCCGATCGCGCACATGCTGCGCGAGCCTCGGCCCCCGCCGAACGCGATCGAGGCTCAGCAGCTCGCCCGCCGCCCCGTCGCCCGCGATGCGCGAGATCGGATCCAGCAGCACCAGCCCGAACCCGGACACCAGCCCGAACGCGATCGTCGCGTGCCAGAGCACATGCCGGAGATTCGCCGGCGGCCTGCCGGGAAGATCCTTCCGCCGCCAGCGGCGCCGCTTGTGCAACAGTCGGTCCATGCCGCGGATCGCCGCCCGCGCCGCCAGCGGCAGCAGCGTGAGATACCCCGCGATCGCCCAGTTCGCCTCTGCGTCGCTGACGAGCGTCACCAGCAGATAGAAGACCAGAATCGGCATCGCCAGCCAGACGCACAGCAGCACACCGATGCGCCGTTCGAACGGCTTCTGACGGAGCGTTCGTACGATCGCCAGCGCCGCCAGCGCGAGCGCCGGCCCGATGATCGCCGCCTGCGTCGCCATGAACTCCAGCGTCGCCAGGCCGAAGAAGCCGTCGCGCCCGCCGCAGCCCTCGGGCGTCGGGATATCCCCGCCCGCGACGCCCAGATGCCCGAGCAGGTGGCGCACCGTCGGATAGCCCTCGCGGGCGTTCCAGACCACCACCGGCAAGAGACACAGCACGAACAACCCGAGCCCGATCAGCACCGCCGAGGCGTTCTGCCTCGCAAGCCGAGGGCGATGGATCAGGGCAAAGAGCACCAGACCGACGACTAGAAGCAAGATCGTGTACTTGAAAAGAAATCCCACGCCGAGCGCGAGGCCCAACCCCCACCACGCCCGGCTCGACCCGCCGACGAGCGCCCGATGCGCGAAGACGCTCGCGACGATCCAGCACGCCAGGTACGGCCCGTCGATCGTCATCAGCAGGCTTGTGAGCTGATACGCCGGGATCAGCAGCACCATCGCGGCGGCGACGAACGCCACCCGCCGGTCGCCGAACACCTGCCGCGCCAGCGCCCCCGCCCCCAGCGCCGTCACCGCCCCGAACACCGGCGACAGCGCCCGCACGCCGAACACCCTGTCGCCGAACACGCCCGTGCTCAGCCAGATCGTCCACGCGATCCCTGGCCCCTTGGAGTAATACGACAGATCCAGCCGACGCGACCACTCCCAGTAATGCGCCTCATCCTCCGAGAACGCATACGGGCTGATGTACGCGAGCCAGAGAAGACGGAGCACCGTCACCCCCAGCACCAGCGCGACCGTCCATCGCCACGATCGTGCCCACGGCGCGAACTGCCCCGAGTTTGCCCCCGTGTGCCCCATCAGTGGCGCGCGAGCCCTCGATAGGCGATCAATGTGTACAACGCCAGCGCCACGTTCCCGCCCCAGAGTAGCGGCAGCCCCGCCTCGCCCAAACGATGCACCAACTGCTGGCCCCCGTTGATCGTGATCAACGCACCCAGCGCCGGGAAGAAGCTCCAGAGGTACACCGTCAGCGGCGTCGCGTGACGCAGCCGCAGCGCCACCACCGCCCCGGTCATCACCATCACGAAGCAGCTCACGCTCATCGCCAGCCGCTCGTGCTGCTTGGAGAGGATCTCGCGTTTGAGCCGCGCGATCCGCTCGACTAGATCGTCGCGCGCCGCGATCAGCGGCCGCCCCCGGCGCTCGCCCATCGCCGCGATCTGCGCATCGACATCCTCCAGCAGCGCCTCGGTGGGCTGTTCCGCCAGTTCGTCGGGATCGACCCCCGCGAACGTCAGCGACCCGAACGCGAGGCGCTCGCGTTCGCCCTGCCCGACCGCATCCTGCCCGCTCACGACCCGAGCCTGCTCGAGCTCCAGCTCGAACTCCAATCGCCTCTCCTCGCGCGTCCGCCCCAGATTGGCCCGCAGAATCGCCCGATCGGTCTGCCAGCGATGCACCCGCCCCCCGCCGCGAATCTGGAGCACCTCGATCACCCCGCCCTCGCCCGGAGCCACCCGCCAGTCCCCCTGCTCGGGTTCGAGATCCGAGCCCTCGACCCGGATCGGCTGGCCCAGCGGCGTCTCCAAACGCACCTGCCCGCTGTCGCGCAGCGACGCGCGAATCGCGTCGATCGCCCGCGCCTCGCCCAGGCGATACGCCAGTTCCCGCTTGCGCCACGCGATGAACTCCATCCGCTCGGGATTTCCCGGCAGCTCGCGCAGCTCGCCGAACGTCAAAAACTTCGGATCATTGCTGAACGCCCCCGGCAAAAACGTCGGCCCGATCTCGATGCGATCCTCGACGCGCACCATCGTTCGGTCGCCCTCGCGCCGCAGCACCGAGTCGTCCAGGCGGATCACCGCGACCGTCCCGTCGCCCAGCGTCGGATCATCCAGATCCGCGCCCTGGAACAGCCAGATCGTCGCGCTGGAGGTGAACAGCTCGGCCTTGATCTCGACCGAATCATCGCTCTGGGGCTCACCAAGCTCGAGAAACGCCACGCCGCGCATCGCGATCCGCTCGTACGCCCCCGACGCCGGATCCGGCCCCAGCGCCTGGGCCGCCTCGGCGTAGATCACCCCGTCGCCGAACTCCACCGCCCGCCCCTGTTCGACAGAGCGCACGACGACCCGCGCCAGATTGCGGGTCACCATCTCCTCCATCGACCGCAGGAACCGCGGGATGACCTGTTCATTGAGCGCCAGCAGCGCCAGCGAGAGTACCAGCCCGCTCATCGCCGCCGGCATCAGCACGCTGCGATGGCTGATCCCCCCCGCGTGTGCCGCCAGCGTCTCGTTGTCCTGGGCGATGCGATGGAAGGCCAGTGTCGTGCCGAAGCCCCCGGCAAACGGCAGCGTGTAGGCAAGCATGGGCACGATCGCCAGCAGCATGAACTTGGGGGCGTCCAGCGGATCGAGGTTGCCGTCGGCGATCGGCTTGATCGCCGCGGCGAACACGATCACCGCCACGACGACCGCGATCGTGACCAGCACAAGCCTGAGCTGCTCGGCGAGCATGTGACGCCAGAGCGTGATGGGCAGGCCTCGACGCATGAGCGGGGATGATACGGGCCCCGCCCACACTCCCGCCCGAACGCCAAGTCATCCCGGAATCGCCACCAGGGCGCTGCGCTGGAGCGACTCGACCGGCCTGCCGCTGGCGTTGCGCCGGGTCTCCATGATCCCCTTGCCGTTGAGCAGGTTGTGCGGGTGGCTCTCGCGGGCGGCCCGAAGGCGCGGGCTCTCGCCCCGAACGCCCGTTGACGGGTCGTGGTCCTCCTCGTCGAAGATCCCCACGCTCACAATGCTGCTGGTCGGCCCGTGGTAGTAGAACGCCTCCTCGCCATCGGCCCGGAGCTGCGCCACCGCCTGCTCGGCCGCCTGGCGGTACTCCATCAGCTCATCAGGATCCGGGCGCGTCCGGTCGATCCTGCCGTAAATACCCACCTGGAGCGTGTACAGGGCGTCCTTGCCGTATTGCGCCTTGGCGTTGCGCAAGTCGAACTCGGGCATCGAGCCCGCCGACTCATCTGCCCACGGCGGGGCCAGAATCGCCCCCTGATACGGCTTCACGGGCGTGCCGTCGCTTCGCAGCTCGAGGTTGCGGACATGGGCCAGCTCTCTGCGGGCCTGCTCGATGGTGCCGTGACGCCCCACGATCAGCGCGATCGACTCGCCGCGCTCTTCCAGGAACGCCCCCGGCAGCCCACCCTGGGACCGGACCCTCGGCAGCGCCGCGCGAGCGCTTGCCTGGCCCGCCGCGTCTGCCGAGAACTGGGCGATGAGGACCCCCCACGTCGGTGCCGAGGCGTCCGCCGGCGCGCCCGATCGCGGGTTCGGTCTCACCCCGCCGACATCCGCGAAGACCTCCCCTGCCTCCTCGCGGAAGCTCCGCTGCTCATCGCGCGTGGAGCGAATCTCGCCGGGGCGCGAAGAGCCGCCGGAGCCGCAGCCGACGCCCACCACCACGAGCAGCGCGCCTGCGAAAGCGCACCCCGCGGCACATGCCGGGATCGGCGAAAAAAACTGTCTGGTCCCGGAAGCGGTTATCCGAGCTAAATGCCTGAGGGTCATGGGGTTTCTTTATTTCGGATCCCGAGGTGTGTTTTGAAGCGAGTCCCGCCGGTTCGACGATAGTCGCAGTGTCAGCCAACCAAGCACGCTTGGACTCGGCGGTGTATTCTTGACAGTCGAACGAGGGAAGGAGCTCGGCGCATGTCTGAGATCTCAGGAGTCGGAGGAGAGGGCGTCAGCCCGGTGCGTTTCCAGCAGGGCCCGCTGTCGGGACGATCGGTCGATTCGCCCGCGGTCCGGCGCGGATCCGACGAGGTCGATGTCTCGCGCTTGTCGACGTATCTCCAGCGTCTGCGGGCGACGCCGACCCTGCGCGAGGATCTGGTCGCCGAGGTTCGGCGCGAGCTCGAAGCGGGCGTTTATGACGAGCCCCATCGCTTGGACGTTGCGCTCGATGAGATGATCCGTGAGATCGGCGAGGATCTCTAGTCCTCGCCCGCTTGAACCGCTTCTGAGGCGCTTGGATTGGCCAGCGCCCACACACCCGCCGCCACACCCCGTATCGCGTTTGTGAATCGCTCGGCGTCGATCGTGTCCACACGATCCGACGCCTTGTGATAATGCGGCGTGCGGAACTCCGAGGTGTCGGTCAGCATCACCGCCGGCACGCCGATCCGCCAGAACGGATCCTGATCCGACCGGCGCATGTCCGGCAGCGGCTCGGGCAGCATGTCGAACACCAGCAGCTTCAGGTCCGGCGCACCGGCCTGCATCGCTGAGGCGAGCGGGCGAACGAATGTCTGCTGATCGCGCAGCAGGCCGACCACGGCGACAAAGTCGCCCTTCGTCGGCGGCTTGAACACGCCCGGGATCCCCTTGATCGGCGTCCGCTGCGAGCCCTCCTCGTCGCTGTAATACCCCAGCATCTCCAGGCTCATCATGCCCACGACCTCGAGCTCCTCGGCGTCGATCGCGGGCTTGATCGACGTGTTCGCATGGAATCGCGAGCCGATCAGCCCGATCTCCTCGAGATTGAAAAAGACGATCCGGATCGTCCGCTCGGGCTCGAGGCCTCGGAACACGCGCGCCAGCTCGAGCGCCCCGGCGGTGCCGCTGCCGTTGTCGTCGGCGCCGGGCGAGCCGGGAACCGCGTCGAAGTGCGCCCCGACAATCATCATCTGCTCGGGCGAGACCGTGCCCTCGATTTCGACCCAGAGGTTGTGCCACGCCGGATCCTTGACCTCGACGCCTTCGGGCGGCTGGAAGGCGACGATCCGCTGCTGATGGACCTCGTAGCCCATGTCCTCCAGCGTCGTGCGCAGCCACGCCTCGGTCTCGATGAGCCCGCGGACATGGCGCGCATCGCCATTGGGTGCCCGCGCCTCGGGCAGAGCGCGCAGATAGCCCATCAATCGGGTCTGATCGACCTCCTCGTGGGGCTTTGCCTCTGGCGAGAGCGAGCAGCCGAGCAGCGTCAGGGCGCTCAGCGACGCGGTGATTACGGTGAGCATCACAGGGACTGTAGCGAGGCCTCGGGGCTCTCAAATCGCGGATCGCCAAGTCTCTGAGCCGCGAGCATCGCGGCGCCCAGCACGCCCGCGTCGTCCTCCAACATCGTCGCGAAGACCTCCAGAGCCTTTGCCGAGTCGGGAAACGCGACTTTTCGGGCGCGGGCCGCGACCCGATCGACCCAGCCCTGGCCCATCGCCTCGGTCAGCCCCCCGCCGAGCACGACCCGCTGGAGGCTCAGGAGTGTCTGGAAGCTGCCGATCTGGGTGCCGAGCATCTCGCCGGCGTGGTCGGCGACCTCGACGGTCAGCGGGTCGCCCTCGGCGTAGGCCTGCCCGATGGTCTTGGACTTGATCTTGTCCAGATCGCCCCCCACCAGTTCGCTGATCTTGCTGTCGTGGCTGGAGAGGATCATCGCCCGCAGGCGGTTGACGATCGCGGTCCTGGAACAGACCTGTTCGAGCGTCCGCAGGCCCGGCGGGCCGGAGGGATAGAGCCAGGTCTGCCCGATCTCCCCGGCGGAGAAGAACTTGCCGTAGTGCAACTGTCCGCCGAGCATCAGCGCCCCGCCGACGCCGGTCCCAACCCAGACGCCCATGAGCGGGTCGGCGTCCTTGCCCGCGCCGAAGTGGGCCTCGCCGACAAGGGCGACGTTGACGTCGTTATCCAGGAAGACGCGCGTGCCGAGGCGGCGCTCGAGCAGCGACGAGAGGGCCACGTTCTTCCATCGCAGATTGACCGCGTGCAGCAGGATCCCGCGGTAGGGATCGACCGGGCTGGGCGCGCCGACGCACAGGCCCGAGAGGTCGCTCGGGCGGATCCCGATCTCGGTGCAGATGTCCTCGACGCCCCCGACCAACCGCCCGAGCACATGCTCCATCCCCTGATCCGCCTTGGTCTTGAGCTTGCGGCTGGTGGTCACCTCGGCGTGCTCGGCGGCCTCGCCCGGGGCCTTGTCCAGATCCACCAGCCCGATCTGCATGTTCGTCCCGCCGAGATCGATCCCGATGTAGCGGCCGGGGGTGAACGACTGGGTCATGGAGCGGCTCCGCGAGGGCGATCGAGAGGGCGAATCGACGATGATATGGGCCGAGCGTCGCGTTCGAGTATGGGTGCCGTAGTCTGAGGAGGCTCCGCGGGCGAACGCCCTGCCGGGTGCCGTGGTCTGAGGAGGCTCTGCGACGAAGGCCACGCCATCGGCACAGCGATCACCCATGAAGCAGTAAACGCCGGTATCGAACAAACCCAGGTGCATCCGCGTGGCCTTCGCTCGAAGACTCACTCAGACCACGGCACCGCGCGCTCGGGACCGTCCGACGCGCGGATGGAGCCTGCGCTACACCAAGCGTGCGCGAACGAGCGCGGCCCCGTGCCGATCGGCGATCTCCGTGATCCGATCCGGATCGGTGGAGAATGTGAAAAGGGCCGAGCCCGAGCCCGTGAGATGGACCCGCGCCGCGCCAAGTTCACTCACCAGATCCTCGTACAGGGTTTCGAGCCGTGGCGCAACGCCGAGGGCTGCCTCGAAGAGGTCGTTGAACAGGAGATCATCCACCAACGTCGAGCCCTCGGCTCGCTGAATGATCCCTTCATCGCTTATTGGCGTAGACCTCGCCCCGAGCGCGTCAAACGCCCGATACACGTCGGGCGTCGGACACGAGACATCGGACAGGATGAGCGTGAGCGCGTCGTCGCGGGGCGCGACGCGCCGGATCGTCTCGCCGAAGCCGGTGACGACCGCAGGGCGCGCCGGCGTCTCGACATCGATGAGAAACGGCACGTCGCTGCCCAGGCTCAGCCCGATGGCGCGCAGCTCGTCGCTTTCCAGACCGAGCTCGAACAGCTCGTTGAGCGCACGCAGCGCACACGCCCCATCGGACGATCCGCCGCCCAAGCCCGCGCCCGTCGGGATCCGCTTGCGCACGCGGATCCCGACCGGAAGCTCGCGCCCGCATCGCACTTGCAACGACGCGTGCGCTCGCGCGACAAGGTCGCGATCCATCGGCCAACCGATCGGCGTCGGACGAGGCGCATCGTCGGCCCACTCGACGACAACGCGAGCCGTCTCGCCCTCCTCGAGCCGCTCGAACGTCAGCTCGTCGGCGAGATCGATCGCGTGCATCCAAGACGCGATCGGGTGCCAGCCGCGGCGCGCGCCCTCGGCGACCGGCGCATCCACCCGCAGGATCAGGTTGAGCTTCGCGTGGGCGAGGCGGGTGAGCATGGGGAAAAGTAGCAAAGCGGCAAAGCGAAGAACAGCAAAGCGCGAACTGGCGGGTTCGCCGCCCGTCCCGGCGTCATTTCACCGGTCGATGAGTGTAAACCGAGCCTCCAAGCTACCCTCTCCCGCTATCGGCTCGGAGAGCCGATCCACCCGGGCCATCGGCCGATCTACCCAGGAGGACCTCGCATGCGTGTCGCCGACCTGATCCACGCGATGGACCTGATCGCCCCGTTGCGCTACGCCGAGCCGTGGGATCGCGTCGGGCTGCACATCGGGCGTCCCGAGGCGGCGCTCGCCGGCGGAGTGCTGCTGACGATCGACCTGACCGAGCGCGTGCTCCGCGAGGCGATCGAGCGCGGCTCGCGCGCGATCGTCGCGTATCACGCCCCGATCTGGGATCCGATCAAGACCATCACCAGCACGACCAGCCGCGGGCGGATCCTGCTGGGCTGTGCCGAGGCGGGGATCAGTGTGTACACGCCGCACACGGCCCTCGACGCCGCGCCCGGGGGCGTGACCGACTGGTTCTGCGAGGGCCTGAGCGCCGGCGACGGTCGCATCGAGGGCGATTGCCGGGCGCTGACGCCATTGATCGAGGACGAGAAACAGCGCGTCAAGATCGTCACGTTCGTGCCCGAGAAGGATCTCGAGCGGGTGCGCTCTGCCCTGGCGACCGCCGGTGCCGGGCGCATCGGCGACTACGAGGTCTGCTCGTTCAGCTCATCGGGCGAGGGCACGTTCCTGGCGGGAGATACGACCAACCCCGCCGTGGGCAGCGCCGGGCACTTCGAGACCGTCGACGAGCGTCGGCTGGAGATGATCTGCAACAAGGGCGCCGTGGCCCTGGCGATCGAAACGCTCCGCCAGTTTCATCCCTACGAGGAGCCGGCGATCGACATCTACGAGCTGCTCGGCACCCCGATGCGCAGCATCGGGACCGGGCGTCGCCTCGTGCTCGACCAGCCCGCGACGATGCGCGAGCTCGCCCAGCGCCTGCGCGGGTTTCTCGATCACGCGCGGATCAAGATCGCGCTGCCCGCGAATGACGAGCCGATCACGCACCTGGGCGTGGTGCCGGGCGCGGGCGAGAGCCTGCTGCCCGAGGCGATCCGCGAGGACTGCCAGGCGTTCATCACCGGCGAGATGCGTCATCACCAGGTCGTCGATGCGCTGCACGCGGGGCTCGCGGTCATGCTCTGCGGGCATACCAACACCGAACGCGGCTACCTGCCTCGCCTCGCCGACCGCCTCCGCGAGGCGCTCGCGGGCGTCGAGATCGCGTGCAGCGAGGCGGATCGGGATCCGCTGAGAGAGGTGGAGTAGAGAGGCTCAGCGAGAATCGGCAAGGGAGCGGTTCGAGCCGCATGCCGCGACGCAAGGCCGAGTTCGGGCGCTTCGGACTCGCTTGCTTGCTGTGCTTCGTCTTGCCGCCCCGTTCGCTCGTCCTCCGCCACGGAGTGGCGCTGCGATTCTGGCGAGGGGCGATAGCCCCTCGATTCTCGCGACGTGAGATTTCAGCCGCGGAGCGGCTGGGTTCCGTGTTGCCACTTCCGAGGGGCTATCGCCCCTCGCCATTTTCGCAGGCTGCTCGGCAGCAAGGGATCCGAGGCGCCTCAAGAGGTGCGGCCCAGCGATGATCTGCCCTATACCAGCTCTATTTGTTGCTCTGCTGATTCTCGATTTGCTGATCTCCGACCAGCGTCCCCGCATCGCGAAACGACACCGAGGGCCGACGCACGCCGTTGTCGTACATCGCGTCGGCAAGCGGCCCCGGCGCGACGTAGCTCACGCTGCCGCGCAGCACATAGCCGACGGGCTCGCCGGACAGCGCCATCGGCAGGCTCACCGGCAGCGTGAAAATGATCCGCCCCTGACTCGGCACGGTCACCTGCGGCGCGCGAGTCCCCGAGAACACCCGCTGCCCGCCCGCGTCCAGCGAGTACGAGACCTCCCGTAGCGGCAGCGGATCGGGCCCGTCGTTGCTCGCCTCGATGTCGAACTCGACGACCGCGGCGCTTGCCGTTTGCTGCACGACACGCGCATCGGCGACGCGCAGCGCCGGCGATTCGGTCAATGCGCACCCGCCAGGGAGAATGGCGAGCCCAAGCCCGATAACCGCAGAGACGCCGCGCGCAGAGCCGATCATGGTGCAGAGGATACCACGCTCAGGTGGGTCTCACTCGCCGAGGCTATTCGGGGGTCATGGCGAGCCACTGCCCGCCGGGCATCTCGCGGGCGAAGTCGAGATAGGGCGTCAACTCGCTCGCCGAGTCGATATAGCGGAGCCAGTGGATCGTGAGAGCCACGAGCACCAGGCAGGCAATCCAGGCCCCGACCTCGGCGACCCGCGCCCGCCTGCCGAGAAAGACCACCATGCACGCCCCACCCACGATGCCGAGCTTCCAGAGCGTCAGGAGCGTCGGCGAGCCGTGGGCCATGACTTTGCGGGCCAGCGGATTGAGTTCCACCATCCCCACGCCCTGGACGTATGTAAGGGTGAGCAGGAGGTCGAACACGCTCATGGTGAAGATGGCGACAAGCAGAATCACGATTCGGCGGGTCCGTGGCTCAGAGCGACGGACCCATGCCAGGAAGTCGCTTGCCCGCTGGCGGAGGCGGCCGATGACACGCTGGGCTGGATCTCCCGCCTTCTCCATAGGCTCTCAGGTCGGCCGGTGGAGCAGCGGGCTTTCTGGGATAGGCGCGGGCAAGCCGTCGCCGGCGGGGCGAGCGGGAGGCCCGGAGCGCATGGGCGATCTGGTCCGGTCCGAGTGCGCGGGAAGGACACGATGAGGCATTTGCGACAGAACCGTCCGATATTGCTCGCGGCATTCTGGGCGCTCTTGTGCGCCAACGCCGCGTTCGGGCAGCGCCCGGCGGAGAACCCGGTGTATGTGGACGACGCCCCGCTCGCCGAGGAGGCGATGGCGCTGATCCCGGGCTTGGTGGACTCGGGCAACCACGCCGAGGCGATCCGGGTGCTCCAGCGGATGCTGGATGAGTCGGGCGAGCGGCTGATCCCGCTCGCGAGCGATGGCGAGCGGTTCACGAGCGTTCGGGCGCGGGTTCACGCGAAGCTGCTCGCAGACGCGGCTCTGCTCGAGCGGTATCGCCAGTCCCAGAACCCCCTGGCCCAGCGGATGCTGGCGGAGGGCTCGTTCGAGGGCGTCGAGCGGACCCGCCTGCTGACAGCCAGCGGCTACGAGGCGGCGCTGCGGGTCGCCCAGCGCCTGCTGGAGCGGGGCGATTTCGAGGGGGCGCGTCTGGTCGCGACGCAGTTGCTGACCCATCCGGATCGCGGCGAGGGGCCCGACGAGGTGGGCGAACTGTTGACAACGATCGCGCGATACCTCGATCGCGAGGCGGTCTGGCTCCAGGCCGAGGCGGCCCGGGGCGAGGCGGTCGAGCGCGAGCCGATTCAGCCACCGGCGATCGTCGTCGAGCCCAAGCGCACGCCAATGGCACAAGTGGAGGCTGTCGACCTGAACGAGATGGTCGCCAGCCCGCTGCACTCGACGGACTTGCCGGGGCTGACGAGCGACCCGAGCGACGGGGGGATCAACTTCGACGCGTTCAGCCCGTGGGCGATGCCGCTGGTGACCGCCGACGAACTGATCGTCAACGACGGGGGCGCGATCACGAGCTGGGACCGCTTCACGTTCGAGCGGCGCTGGTCGGCCCGCCCGCCGGGGTATGAGTATCCGAACCGCATCCCGGGCTATCGCCCCGGTCGGCGCGGGCGGAGCGAACTGCAGATGCAGGACGTCTCGACGGTCGATGCGCGCGGCGATCTGGTCGCGGGGATCACCGGCTGGGTCGTGACCTACGGGCGCGGCGGGGTCGCGCAGCGCCACGGCGACCCGCGCCTGCACGTCATCGAACGCGACACCGGCAGGGTCCTGTGGTCGTGGTGGCCCGTGCTGCACGATCTGGACATGGCCCAGGCGATCCTCGTCGGACGACCGGTCTTCGTGGGCGATCTGGTGCTCGTCCAGGCCCGCAAGCAGGTCGCGGCGAGGCGGAGCCTCGGAACGTACCTGTACGCGCTGCACGCGCGCAGCGGCGAGGTCGTGTGGTCGCGTCTGGTCGGCTCCAGCGGCTCGCTGCCGTACCAGTCGCAGGCGGGGCTCATCAGCCCCGATCTGCTGGTCCACGAGGGCGTTGCGTACATCTCCAGCGAGATCGGCGTGATCGCCGCGATCGAGGCGTGGTCGGGCAGGTTCGTCTGGGCGCGCGTGCGCGCGGGGGCGACCTTTGGCGGATATGACCCAGCGCCGGCGCACGCGCTGTGCCCGCCGGTGATGGCCGACGAGGGCCTGTTCGTGCTCAGCGCCGATCGCACCGACGTGCTGCGCATGGATCCGGGGGATGGCGCGATCCTGGGTGAGCGCAGCGCCGATCGCCTGGGTCGCCCGCGGTATCTGCTCGCGGTCGACGGCATGCTCGCGGCGGTCGGGGACGATCAGCTCACGGTCACGCCGATGGAGAACTTCGAGACCGCCACCGTGCGGCTTGTGCTCTATCCCTCGGACCAACAGCCCGCGGGGCGGGTCGTCGCGGCGGGCGATCGCCTGCTGGCGCCGGTCGAGGGCGGGCTGTTCGAGATCGTGGCGCGCGACCCGGATCGCACGCGCCTGCTCTCGCTGCGGGCCTCGGGGCTGGTGACGCCGACGAACGGGCAGCTCGTGGTCTCGGACTCGTCGGCCGTGCATGGCTACCTGGTCTGGAGCACCGCCGAGCGCGTGCTGAGCGAGCGGATGGACGCGGACCCCGACGACCCGACGCCGGCGATGACGTTCGCGCAGCTCAGCGTGCAAGCGGGCCGCCCCGAGCGGCTGGTGGAGGCGCTGGAGCGGGCGCTGGCGGCGATCGAGCGTCAGGGCTCGGGCGATCTGGCGGGGGCGTATCGCGATCGCCTGTTCGAGCTGATCCTCGCGATGATCCGCGAGAACTCGTTCGAGGTCGCGATGATGGATGAGCTGGTCGGCCTGCTCGAGGCGTCGGCGGATGCGCCGGCGCAGCGCGTGGCGCACCTGATCGAGCTTGGGACCCATCGCGATCGCCAGGGGCGGGCGCGCGAGGCGATCGACGCCTACCAGCGGATCCTGCTCGACGACGAGCTCGGCTCTGCGACATGGCCCGGGCCGCGGTTGAGCGTGCGGGCGGATCTGGAGGCCGCCCGCCGATTGCGCGGCGTGCTGGCGCGCAACGGGCACGAACTGTATCAGCGGTACGAGACGCTCGCCAGCAGCGAGCTGCGGGCGCTCGGCGCGGACGCGACTCCGGCGGCGCTCGAGCAGTTCGCCAGGCGCTACCCGGCTTCGGGTGCGGCAACCGAGGCGTGGCTCGGCGCGGCGGATCGCTACGGCGCGCGGGGCGAGGGCCACCAGGCGGTGCGGGCCCTGCGGCTGGGGCTCCAGAGCGGCTCGCCCGACGGCTCGGCCCGCGCCGAGCTCTCCGGGAGGCTGCTCAACTCGCTGGTCGAGCAGGAGCGTTGGGGCGAGGTCGCGGGTGCGCTGCGCGCGCTCGACGACGCCGCGAGCCCGACCAATCGGGGGGTCGCGGTCGATCTGGCGATCATCCGGCGGACGGTCGAGCGACAGCTCCGGGAGCGCCGCGCCGTGGCAAGCGTCGGTGCGCCCGACGCCGAGGGGCTGCTCTTCGTCGAGTCGTGGACGCTCGCGCGACCGGCGCTGAAGAGCGACTGGGCGCACGTCGGCTACGCGGCCATCGAGCAGCGCCGCGACGATCGCGTGCGCGTGGGTGCGATGCAGAGAGAGGGCGAGATCCGCTGGGAGCGGGATCTCGCGCCGGGGGCTCGGATCGTGCGCGCCGATCCGCACGCCATGCTCGTGCTCGAGAACATCGACGACGCGACGCGGATCGCGAAGCTCGATGCGATCAGCGGCGAGACGGTCTGGACCAGCGAGCCGCTCGACCTGCGCCATCCCGGCGATGAGATCGAGTTCAACACGCCGATGGATGGGCCCGTGCGTGCCAGCGAGCTGATCGCCGTGGGCGATGCGCACACGCTCGTGCTCGGCACACGCGGCGGGCGGGCGGTGGGCATCGATCTGGGCGACGGGCGCAAGCTGTGGACCTCGCAGATGCCGATCCGGCGGGTGCACGACATGGCGATCGGCGCGGGGATCGTCGCCGTGGGCGGCGCGGTCGAGCCCGCCGACGCCACCTGGCCCTTCCTCGACGCCAGCACGCCGATGATCGCGGCGCTGGACGCGCGCAGCGGGCAGGCGATGTACACGGCGCTCGGCGAGGCGGGGGGCATCCAGAGCGAGGTCCGCTGGCTGCGCGTCGCGATGGGCGGGCGCGTCGTCGCGGGCGTGGGCGACGGCGTGCTGTCTGCCGACCCGCTCGCGGGCGAACTCGCCTGGCTCAACGACGAGCAATCGCTGCGGGGCAGCCTGGACGCGTGGATCGTCGATGGCGGTGGCGGGCGGGCGCTGGTGTTGAGCGCCAGCCGCGACCTGTGGAGCGTGGCGCTGGAGAGCGGCAGGACCGATCCCGCGCCGCTGCCGACGCGCAGCACGACGTACACCAAGTCGCGGATCGAGGTCGCGGCTCTTGATGGATTGCCCAATGACGGACGAGCCGGCGGGCTCGTGGTCTCTTCGGCGCGCGGCGCTGTGGTGCTCGACGCGGACGATGTCGTCGTAGGCGCGGACGCGATCCCGGCGCAGGACACGCTTCTCCCCGCGCTCGTCGGCTCGGGCGCGCTGCTGACCATCGACACCGCGGCGACCCCCAGCGGGCGCGAATACCCGCTCTACGCGCTGGACTTCACGGGCAAGCTCATCGCCAAGCCGATCGGCGTCGTGCTCAACCAGGCGATCGGGCCCGAGGCGATCGGGCTGCTCGATGGCGAAGTGCTGATCTCGACCGGCGCGGGGATCGTCGTCGTGCCGGCGCCGGCGCAGTGATGCGCCGGTCCATCGGAGCCGCGTGCGTGAGCACGCGGACCGAGATCGCTCGCCCGGCGAAGACGCCCGACCCCGCGGGATCTCGGCCTCATTCCGAGACCTCGTTCCATTCCTGAGCGCAAGGCTCGCGTGCTCACGCACGCGGCTCTGATCCAACTCATGCGCAAGTTGCGCTATTCGCTGACGGTCGACGGCTGCTCGCCGCGCTCGATGGCCTCCATCTTGCGGATGCGCCGCGCGTGCCGCCCGCCCTCGAAGGGCGTGCGCAGGAAGGCGCTGACGATCTTCTCGATCAGGCGCTGGCCGAGCAGGTCGCCCGAGAGGCAGACGACGTTGGCGTCGTTGTGGCTGCGGCTGAGCTCGGCGGTGAGTTCATCCTGCACGACCGCGGCGCGGACGCCCCGGATCTTGTTGGCGGCGATCGACATGCCGATGCCCGTGCCGCAGATCAGGATGCCACGTTCGACCTCGCCCGAAGCGACGAGGTTTCCGACCTCGTACGCCGCCTCGGGATAGTCGCTGGGCTTGTCGTCGCAGAGGCGGACGAGCTTGGCGTCGTGCCCCTCGCGGGCGAGCACGGTCTGGATGGCGCGGGCCGCGGTGGCCCCACGATGGTCGGCGCTGATGGCGATCTTCATGGGTCCAGCTCCTTCAGACGCCCCTCGATGGCCTCTTTGATCCGCGCGGCGCACTCGCGATACTCGCGCAGCGGGCCGCCGATGGGATCGGGGATATCGCCCGCGACGTCCAAGCGCTCGGCGGGGGCGAACGGATCCATCGACAGCACGCCCCGCAGATGGGTGTCGGTCATCGTATAGATCGCGTCGGCCCCGGCAAGCTGGGAGAGGCTGAGGGCACGCGATCGATGGGTCTCCATCTCGTAGCCCATCTCCCGCAGGGCCTCGATCGCCTGCGGCGTCGCGGGCGAGCCCTCGCCCGCGTGAAGCCCGGCACTCAAAATCTCGGTCTCCAGCGGCTCGGCCTCCTTGGAGACCCGGGATCGCGCGATCGCCTCGGCCATCGGGCTCCGGCAGGTGTTGCCCGTGCAGACGAACACGATCCGACGCCGAAGCCTCTCCCGGATCGCCTTCTCGCCGATCGCGCCGACCCGCACGATCTCCGGCGACGGGCTGGCGTTGAGGCGCACAACCGTCGGCTCGACGCCCTCGCGGATCGGGCCCTCGTCGATCGCAAGCGTGGCGTCTTGGAGCGGGGCGATCGACTCGGGCGTGATCGCCGAGTCGTTCGCGACGCCGAGGTCCGCCAGCGGGTATCCGACGATCGGGCCGCGTGCGCCCTCGACGACTCTGGCCAGCAGCGACAGCTCGCTGACGCGCACGGCGTACACGCCGTCGCGATCGAAGACGCCGGCGGGCTGGCTGGCGCTGGAACTCGGAGGCAAGATGAGATGGAAGACAACGGGCCCGGGAGCGAGCCGGCGGATGGCCCGCCGATCGATCCGGGCGGGGGGTGAGAGTGCCTCGATGATCCGCCGGGGCGACGGCGCGAACCAGGTGCCGGGGGCTTCGGTGGTCCGTGCGTCGCGGAGCCTTGCCACCGCGTCGGGATCGTCGGCCCGCGCGTACACGCCGTAGCTCGATTCGCTGGCGAGGATGACAAGGTCGCCGGCGTCGAGTCGGCGGATCGCCTCGGCGACATCCTCGGACTCCGTCTGCGGAGCGTGCTGGCGAAGGATGGCGGATCGGGTTGCGATACGGGAGTATCCCGCGAATCGGGAGAATGTTCAAATGGGCGTGTTTGTACGGTTTTTAGTTGGTTGCCCGAACCGTGACTGACCTGAAGGTGGCTTGGGCGTCCGTATACTGTCGTCGGCGGATTTGGTGGAAACACCGGCGCGCGGGGCGACGAATGGACAGTCGCGGGCCGTTCTGGCCCCGGTTGGGCGCCCGATCGGGTCGCCGGTGGGATTGCATGGGGAGCACGTCATGGCGGATAGGCGGTCTACATCGAACTTGGCGACCAGTGGACGGGGCTTCAGCCTGATCGAGTTGCTCGTGGTCATCGTGATCATCGTGATCGTGGTCTCGCTGCTCTTGCCGGCGATCGGGGGTGCGCGCGACATCGCCAAAGCCGCGACGACCCGCTCGGTCATCAAGGAGTTCGGCAACGCGGTCGATCGCTTCCGGCAGGACAACAGCGGCTTCCGCCCGGGCGTGTTCAGCGAGCAGGAGATGGGCAATAGCGAGAACGCCGACGTGTACGGCTTCACGGCCCAGGAGAACATGATGCTCGAACTCGCCGGCGGCATCGTGTTCGACGAAGGCGGCGGGGGCCCGCAGCTCAAGACCTTCGGCCCGACCCAGCTCGCCCACCAGGAGAACGACGACAGCGGGCGGTTCGTCCGCGAGGATCTGATCGGGGCCGACGTCGAGGGCAACCCGGGGTACTTCCAGCCCGATTCGAAGTTCTTTGCCGCACAGTCTCGCCCGGAGGGCCAGTTCGCCGACAGCGCGGGATTGAGCCAGGGTGAGGCGAACATTCCCGATTTTCTGGATGCGTGGGGCAACCCGCTGGTCGTGTGGGTCCGCGACGGGCAGGCCCCGCCGGTGGTCGATCAGGAAGAGCAGTTCGCGCGCGAGGATAGCGACAGCGACCCGGCCCTCTTCTACTGGGCCTCCAACGCGGGATATCTGAAGGCGACCGAGCTTGGGCGTTCGAGCAAGGACCAGAATCGCAACAACAGCGAGCCGTACAGCCTCATCGGCGGTAACGCGCAGAACATTGAGACCTCGATCACGGGGCTGCTGGGCAACTCGTCCTCGCCGCTGCAGGAGCTCGACGGCGGCGTCGCGCTCGATGCCCTGCTGCCCGCCAGCGCCCGCGGCGAAATCGTCGTCCACTCGGCCGGGACGAACGGCTTGTTCCTTGGCACCAAGGAGCGGGCGAGCAAGTCCTATGACGCCGAGGCCAATGGCCTGCGGTACGGGCTCACCTACTTCACCAGCGGCTCGAATCGGCGTCTCAGCAGCTCGGGATCGATGGAGACCCAGGAGCTCACCGAAGGCTTCGACGACATCATCCTGACCTTCGGGAACTGAGCCTTCCTCGCGGGCGAACCTCGTCCCTTTGCAACGATCGCGTAGCAATCAGCATCCGCGACATCAATCCCAGGCCCGACCGTGAGAGCCATTTGCGTCAACCGGCGGAGAGATCGAACAACTGCGGATGACCGAGCGACGTGCCACCAGCCGTGGCTTTGCACGGCTGGTGCTTCTGGGAGAGCGCAAAAAAACACCAATCGCTCAAAGCAGCGGTTGGTGGCACGACGCGAGACACGCGTGCAAGCATCCTGCCGCGCAGCACTTGTGACAAGCGACGAAAATGGCCCTCACGGTCGGGCCTGTGAGGGGCAGGCTCGCGCACGGATGCTTCGACTGATCTTGCGACGCTCCGGGGCGACGCCCGCTTCGGGCTTGCATTTTGACCACAACCTCGCCAGAGTGTGGCGATGCGTCCTGCGCGTCGGTCCCTGGCCGTCTTTGCTCTGCTCGCCCTCGGCGTCGTGCTGGGGCGCGTGCTGCCCGAGGGCCCCGCGCCCGGGTGGTTCGCGATCGCTTGTCTGGGTTGCGCGATGGCTGCTATGACGCACGGGTGGACTTGCCGAGTGGCGCTGATGCTCGCGTGCGTCGCGTTCGCGGGCGGGTGGTGGACGCTCCAGGTGGCGATGCGGGGTGGCTCGACGCTCGATGTCGCGCTGGAGGCTGATCGCCCACCCGCCGAGCGCCGCGTCGTCGAGGTCGAGGGCGTCGTGCTGGGAACGCCCCTCGCGAGCGAGCGAGGCGGGGCGTTGGCCCGGTTCGTGCCCGCCGAGGCGAGCGAGTCGTTCCAGCTCGAAGTGAAACGAGTTCGTGGCCAGCGCGGGTGGCGTGAGGCGAGCGGGCGACTGCGCGTCTTCGGCGAGCGGTTCGCGGTCGGCGCGGGACAGCGCGTTCTCATCGTGGGACTGCACACGCCGACGCGCCCCGCCATGAACCCCGGCGACCCCGACGCACGCCTGTGGGCGGCGACGCGGCGCGACGCGGGGTCGCTCAGCGTCCCGAGCATGGATCTTGTGAGCGCGGTGCAAGATGACGGGCGATCGCTGTCGGGGGCGTGGGTCTCGGCCCGCGCGTGGCTGCGCGATCGGGCGCGCGGCGTGCTGAGCCGACAAGACTCCGACGGCGGCGCGCTGCTGCGCGCCATCACGATCGGCACGCACGACCCCGAACGGCGAGACGTCCGCGATGCGTTCACGCGCGTCGGCCTGGCGCACCTCATGGCGATCAGCGGGTTCCACCTGGCCCTGCTCGTCGCGCTCGTGCTGCTCGCGCTACGACTCACGGGCGATTGGGGGCGGCTGGAAGCGGTCGTGCTGATCGCGTTGGTGCTGGGGTATCTGATCATTGTTCCGGCCCGCCCGCCGATCGTGCGGGCGGGGCTGGTCGTTCTGGCGATCGTCCTGAGCGAGTCGCGGGGGCGTCGCTACGACCGGCTGAGCGTGCTCGGCTGGGTGGGCGTCGCCCTGCTGCTCTGGCGGCCCATGGACCTGTTCACGCTGGGGTTCCAGCTCAGCCTCGGGCTGACCGCGGCGTTGCTCTGGCTCGCGCCGAGAGTCGAGAACCGCCTCCGCCCGACGCGCATCCGCGGGCTTATCGAGCGCCCGGATCCGCGCCTGTCCAGGGCGATCCTGCCCGTCTTCGGCGCTCGCGTGCGTTCGGCGTTCGTGGTCACGCTGGTGTGCTGGCTCGTCGCCCTGCCGGTGGTGATCCACCACACGGGGCTGGTGAGCCCGATGGCGATCCTGACGACGCTGCTGGTGACGCCGGTGATCGTGCTGATTCTGGCGCTGGGATTCGCGGGCGTGGTGATCGGGCTCGCCTCGCCGGCGATCGGCACGGCGATCGCGGGCCTTGGCGCGAGTGTCGGCGACGGGCTCGCGTGGTCGGTGCAAGCCCTGGACGAGATTCCTGTCTCGTCGTTCCGCCTGCCGGCCGTGTCGCTCGCCTGGGCCGCGCTGGGTGTCGTGCTGGCGGTCGCGTGGCTGCGGCTGGGGACGGCGCGATGGCGCGCGCTGCTCGCGGGAACGGCGCTCGCGCTGGTGTGGCTCGGCGTCGAGGTGCGAGCATCGAGGGTGGATCGCGATGTCGTCCTGCGCGTGGATGCGCTGAGCGTCGGCGACGGGACGTGCTTCCTGCTGCGATCCGGGGGCGAGGCTCTGCTCTGGGACTGCGGCTCCTCGCGCCCGGCGTTCGGCGAGCGCGAGCTCGGGCGGATCGTGCGGGCCCTCGGCGCGTGGGAAGTGCCGCGGGTCATCATCACGCACCCGAATCTCGATCATCACAACGCGCTGCTGGACGCGATCGAGGCGCTGGGGGTGCGCGAGGTGCTGGTCAATGACGCGTTCCTGCGACGGGGCGAGCTCCGACGCGCTGGGGCCGAGGCCTTCATCCTCGCGGAACTGGCCGAGACAGATGTTCGCGTGCGCGTCCTCAAGGCGGGCGACACGCTCTCGCTCGGCGGGGTCTCGCTCGACGTGCTCTCGCCGGATGCGGGCTGGTTGCCCGCGAATGTCAACGACTCGTCGCTGGTCGCGATGGTGCGAGCGCCCACATCCGAGGGCGAGCGACTTGTGCTCCTGACCGGCGACATCGAGCGTGAGGCCATGGCCCGCCTGCTCGCCTCGGGCGAGGATCTGCGGGCCGACGCGATGGAACTGTCCCATCATGGCAGCCACCATGCAACCGCCGAGGACTTTGTCGAGGCCGTGGACCCCACGATCATGGCGCAGAGCACTGGGCCGACGCGCCTGCTCGACGAGCGGTGGGAGCGGGCTCGCCTGGGGCGTGAGTGGCTCGTGACGGCGCGCGATGGGGCGGTCACGCTGGTCGTTCATAAGAACGGTCGCGTGGAAGCGCGGGCGTTCAACGGGAGGTGAGCCCTCGCCTGGCGTCCAGCAGGACCTGACGCTCGCGCTGGGTGCGCGGCTCGATCGAATCGAGGTACTCCATCGCCGCGGCGGGCGATTGGAGCTGGGCGATCGCCCCCGTGAGGTCCGCCGCGTCCTCTGCCCGCTGGTCCTCGCGCAGGCGCGTGCGGAGATACGCGATCATGGCCCGGTCGTCCTCACCGGGCGCGTTGAGGCGCAGACGCACGAGATTCCAGAGATGATCGAGGCGGTACGGGTCGCGCGATCGCTCGTCGTCGAGGCGGGCGTAGATCGCGAAGAACTCTGATGGAAGGGCTGTCCGGCCCACCGCGAACATGGCGACTGCCGCGAGATCGGAGTTGATCGCCTCGGGCCGCTCGCGGACCAGGGCGCGGACCAGTCGCAGCGCATCGTCGTCGCGCCCGAGCAGGCTCAGCGCCGCGAGGGCGTCGGCGAATCGCTCCTCGCGGGCCGCGACGCCGACCGACTCGCCGAGATCCTCGGCCCCATCCAGTTCGATCTGCGCGTCGTCGCGAGAGAGCGGCGCGCCGAGCGTCACCAGCGGGTCGCCGAAGCACGCGAGCTTCCAGACCGGCGAATCCTTGATCCGCACGCCCGCGGCCCAGGGAAACGCGCCACGCATGCGCGCGACGACCTGCCCCGGTGGGACAAACGCCTGCAAGAAAGGCTCATCGACAGAGCCGTAGTACGCATGCGCCCCGCGCTCGAACCAGCGCCCCGCGACGGTCGTGCGATCGCTCGGGCGCACCGCCGACCACGAGTGGATGAAGTGGATCATCGCGGGGCGAGCCAGGATCGGCAGCGACCCCGGGCGGAGCCTGCCGGGCGAGAGATTGAACGCGTCGCGCATGCCGTGGGTGTTGACGAAGATGAGCCCGGCGTCGAGTGGGCGGGCGGCGAGGATCAGCCAGCGATCGCGCCCGTTCGTCGGCGGCCCGAACGTGGTGACGGTCAGCCCGCCGGATTCGAGCATCGGGCGGGCGGACTCGAGCTCGTAGTTCGAGTACGGCGGCTTGTTGTCGTAGCCGTCGAAGAGCAGGGCGGTCTGGGGCGTGAGAAACAGCCCGCACATGGCCGCGTACGACGATTGGGCCTCGTCGCCGAATATCTGGCTCGTAAACGCCCAGCGGGTCTCGCCCAGCTTGTCGCTGGCGAAGCGTCCGATGCGGTCGGTCGTTGCGCGAATCTCGCCCTCGGCGTGGGTGTACTTCGCCGGCGCGTTCAGACAGAGCGCGACGGCGTCGATCTGGTCGCCGAGCTTTTTCCAGGAATAATCCAATCGCTCGCAGCCGGACTCGATGGTCTCGCTGAGTTCTTCGACCTGCTTGCGAGAGAGCTTGCCGCTTGGGTTCTTGGGGCTGAGCGCCCAGGCGATCGGCTGGGCGCGGAACGAGGCCAGCGCGAGCGCGGCGGGCCAGGCGGCATCGCCCGGGTGTGCGACGACGACGCCGGGGGCGAACTGGTCCTGATCTCGCCATATCTCGTACAGAGCATCGAGCGGCTGATCGAACCCCCATGAGGCGACGAGGGCTCGTTCGATCGCGGCTTGGCGCTGGGGATTCGTGCCGGAGAGCCGGACCGACGCGGCGTCTTGGCCATCGGCGGGCTTGCCGACTCGCCATCGGAGAACATGCTTCGGGTCATACGCGCGCACGAACCGGGCGATGTTCTCGCGCGTCTCGACCGAGCCGTCGTCGATGAGCACGGGGAATCGCAGTGTCGGGCGCCAGCGGGTGATCGCGGCGAGGTACGACACGCCGTCGGGTACGAGCACGACCGTGTCGCTCGCGCTCATCGCGGTGCGGATGATCTCGCATCGCAGGCCCAGCCGAGCCGGAGACGGGATCTCCCGCGGCTGGGCGTTCTCCGCTTGGGCGCTTTCTTGGCCAATTGCGCCAACCCGTCCAGCGGACAGCCAGAGCACAAGAAACGCGAAGAGCGCAACGGAGCGAGGCCCGGTCGTCTGAGGCATGGTCATCTCAAGAGTGTATTGGTCGGGGGATAGGGTGGTTCCCAGGACGGGATTCCTACACTGGCATTCGCCCATGCCCAGCCTCAGCTTTGCACAGTTCGAGCGGATCGCCGAAGAGCGTGCCGGGGGCGCGCTGTGCGTGCCGATCTCGATCCGCGTGCTGGGCGATCAGTTGACGCCGGTGCTTGCCTATCGTCGGCTCGTCGCCGACGACGAGCGGACGGCGCCGTCATTCCTGCTGGAGTCGGTCGAGGGCGGCGAGCGTCAGGGGCGTTACTCAATCATGGGCGCACAGCCCGTGCTGCGGGTGATCGCAAAGGGGCACGAGGCGCGTGTGCTGGACGCCGCCGGGGGCGAGCTGCACCGACAGTCCCACGCCGATCCGGTGTCTTTGCTCCGCGAGATCCAGGGCGAGTATTGCCTGGTGACGCCCGAGGTCGGCGAATCGCTGCCGAGGTGCGTGCTCGGCGGGTGGTTCGGGTACGCGGGGTACGACACGGTCCGCTACGCCGAGCCTTCGAAGCTGTCGTTCGATCACGCGCCGCGCGACGACCGGGAGCTGGCGGACCTGGAGTTCGGACTTTATGACGGCGTGATCGTCTTCGACCATGTGGACAAGATCGTTCACGTCGTGCAGCTCGCGATCCTGCGCCCGGGCTTGGACCCGCGAGGTGTGTACGACGAAACGATCTCTCGCCTCGAAGAACGCGCGGCGAGGATCCAGCGCCACGCCAGGCCCCTGCCCCTCGGGCGGATGGGCCCCGATGCGCCGCCGAGCCCGATGCGCTCGAACATCGACGAGGCGGCGCACGCGAGGATGGTCGCTCGAGCCCAGGAGTACATCCGCGCCGGCGACATATTCCAGGTCGTCGTCGGCCAACGATTCGAGCGAGAAAGCACCGCCGACCCGTTCGACGTGTATCGCTGCCTGCGCGCCGTGAACCCGAGCCCGTACATGGTGTACATGCAGACGAGCGGGTGCATGCTGGTGGCGTCGAGCCCGGAGATTCTGTGTAGGGTCCGACGAGGGCGTGAACGACGGGTCGAGCACGAGAACGAGAACTTCGTCGTCACGAATCGTCCGCTGGCGGGGACGCGCCGGCGGGGGGCGACGCCCGACGAGGACTTGGCCCTGGAGCGTGAGCTGCTGGCGGATCCCAAGGAGCGGGCCGAGCACGCGATGCTGGTGGATCTCGGGCGCAACGACGTGGGCAAGGTCGCGCTCGCCGAGTCCGTGACGCTCGAGCGATGCATGGAGATCGAGCGGTATAGCCACGTCATGCACATCAGCTCGACGGTGACAGGGCGATTGCGCGGCGGGCTCGACGCATGGGATGCCTTGCGAGCAGCCCTACCGGTAGGGACGATCTCCGGAGCGCCCAAGATCCGGGCCATGCAGATCATCGACGAGCTCGAGCCGCTCCGCCGAGGGCCCTACGGCGGGGGGATGGGCTACGCCAGCCTCGACGGCGAGATGGACCTCGCCCTATCGCTGCGCACGATGGTCGTCCCGATCGCGCTGAGAAATCGCGAAACCTGGACGTACCATGTCCAGGCGGCCGGCGGCATCGTCACGGACTCGATCGCACACGACGAGTTCCAGGAGACGGTGAACAAGGCCGCGGCCCTCGCGCGGGCGATCGACCTCGCCGAGAGCGCTTTCGCCCAGGATCCGAAGGGAGGATGACATGGCGGTCACGATCGAGTTTCTCGGACACTCCGGCTTTCTGATCAGCGCTGGCGAGCACACGCTGGCGATCGACCCGTTCCTGGAGGGCAATCCCGTCGCGGTCAAGAAGCCGCTCAATGTCTCGTGCACCGCCCTGGCGCTCACCCACGGGCACGCCGACCACATGGGCGATAGCGTGACCATCGCCGAGGCCAACAAGGCGACGGTCTACGCGGCGTACGAGATCTGCGAGCACTTCCAATCCCAGGGGTACGAGAACTGCGAGCCGGGCAACCCAGGCGGCAAGATCGAGACCCCCTTCGGCTGGATCGCCTTCACCCAGGCGTTCCACTCCTCGAGCTTCGAGGGCAGGTACATGGGGATGCCCTGCGGCGTGGTCGCCAACATCGGGGGCGTCACGCTGTATCACCTGGGCGACACCGGCCTCTTTGGTGACCTGAAGCTCCTCGGCGAGATCTACAAGCCCGATGTCGCCATGATCCCCGTGGGCGACCGGTTCACGATGGGCCCGGAACTGGGCAAGCTCGCCGCCGAGATGATCCGCCCCCGCATGGCCATCCCGATCCACTACGGGACCTGGCCGCTGCTGGTGAGCGACATCTCGGCGTTCCGCCCCGAGGGCGTCGAGGTGCGGGCGATGAAGCCGGGCGAATCCATCGAAGTTGGCTAGATCAAGGCGGGCTGAGGCGTCAGGTCGGCGTTGGGGTCCGAGAAAATCCCCCAGACCGTCCGCCGATTCGTGGTGATAGCCTGGCGCTGCTGACTTCCCGCGATCGGAATCGTAAGATAGAGCGATGCCAGGAACGCAGACTCAGACCCAGACCGAATCGACGCCGAGCACCCAGCGCCCGGTGCCGTGGAACGTGGTGCTGCTCGACGACGACCAGCACACCTACGACTATGTGATCCGGATGATGCAGCAGCTCTTCGGGCATCCGCTGGAGAGGGCCTACCAGCTCGCCAAGCAGGTGGACGCCGACGGGCGGGCGGTGTGCAAGACCACGCACAGGGAGCTCGCGGAACTGAAGCAGGAGCAGATCCACGCGTACGGTCGCGACGAGCTGATCGCCGGGTGCGCGGGCGCGATGAGCGCGATCATCGAGCCCGCCGAGCACGATGGCGAGGACGACGACGACTAGCAAGGCGATCGTCCTTGTTGCCGAGGAGCTGGAGCCCGAGGCTCTGGCGTGGCTTGCGGCTCGTTGCTCTGTGGTGCGCGAGAATCCGGACAGCGATGCGTTCGAGTGCGCGCTCGCGGCTTGCCGGGGGCTCGTCGTCCGCACCTATACCCAAGTCGATGAGCCGCTGCTGAATCGAGCGCCCGAGCTGCGCGTCGTCGCGCGGGCTGGCGTCGGGTTGGACAACATCGACCATCAGGCGTGTGAGCAGCGGGGCGTCCGCGTCGTGCATACGCCGGACGCCAACACCCAGAGCGTCGTCGAGTTCACGCTCGGCGCGATCCTCGATCATGTCCGACCGCGCACGCCGGCACGCCCGGGGCTCTCCCTCGCGGACTGGAAGAGCGACCGCGAGCGGGCGAGGGTGGAGCACGATCTGGCGGATCAGACCCTGGGGATCTGGGGCCTGGGACGGATCGGCACTCGCCTCGCCCGGGCGAGCAACGCGCTGGGCATCGAGACGATCTATCACGACATTCGTGAGATCCCCGAGACCGAGCGTTGCTTCGCCGAACCCGTGACATGTGACGAGTTGCTGGCGCGAAGCGACATCCTGACGCTCCACATGGACGGACGATCCGAGAACCACTACCTGCTCGCAGCCAAGGAACTCGCTCGCGTCCGTCCCGCTGTGCTGATCGTCAACACCAGCCGAGGCTTCGTGATCGACAGCGCCGCCCTCGCGGCATTCCTGACATCGAACGGCGGGGCCCGCGCGATCCTCGACGTGCACGATCCGGAGCCGATTCCCTCGGATTCACCGCTTGTGGGGCTCGCGAACGCGACGCTGACCCCGCACATCGCCGCGGGGACGCGCAGCGCCAAGCTCGCGATGAGCTGGGTGGTCCGCGATCTGTGGGACGCGCTGCGCGAGGACGAACCCGCGTGAGACGCGGATAATCGAGCCACCGAGAGGAGTTCGATGAAGCTGAGCGACGCGAGAGGCCCACGATGATCGGCGACGGCTGGGCGGGAGAGCCCGCGACCAGGCCGGGCGAGTATGGTGATGTGCCGCAGCGCCCTCGCAGGGTCGCGATCGTCACGGGCTCGCGCGCGGACTTTGGATTGCTGGAGCCGGTGATCGAGGCGTGCCGGGAGCGTCCGCTGCTCGAGCCGCTGGTGATCGCCGCGGGCTCGCACCTGGTCGGCCCGACGCTGACCTATCGCGAGGTCGCGGCGAGGTTCGAGGTGATCGACAAAGTCCCGATGCAGGTCGCCGGGCGGACCGGCAGGGCCGCGGATGTCGAGGCCCTCGGGCGCGGGATCCAGCGCCTCGGCAGAGTGCTGGAGTTCCATCAGCCGGACTGGACGGTCGTGCTGGGCGATCGGATCGAGGCGATGGCCGCGGCGACCGCGGCGAGCGTGGGCGGGTTCGCGCTGGCGCATATCCACGGCGGGGACCGGGCCGAGGGCGTCGCCGACGAGGCGATGCGCCACGCGATCACCAAGCTCGCGCACCTGCACCTTGCCGCGAGTGAGCACTCGGCAGAGCGGATCCGGCGGATGGGAGAGCCGCCGGAGACGGTGCATCTGGTCGGCTCGCCGGCGCTGGACGGGCTGGATGCGATCGAGGCGATGGAAGATGAGCCGTTCGAGGAGCTGGGCTCGCCCGAGTTGCTCGTGCTGATGCACCCGATCGGCAGGACGAACGAGGCCGAAGAAGCGATCATGTCCGGCGTGCTCGCAGCGTGCGCGGGACGCCGGGCGCTGGCGCTGATGCCCAACTTCGACGCCGGGCGCGTCGGCATCGTGCGGGCGATCGAGGCGTGGGGCGGACCGCATCGCTACCACCTCGCCCGCCCGCAGTTCATCGCGTTGCTCAAGCGGCTGGCCCGGGATGGCGGCGTGCTTGTGGGCAACAGCTCCGCGGCGCTGATCGAGGCCTCGGCGCTGCGGTTGCCTTCGGCCGACATCGGGCCGAGGCAGGGTGGACGCGAGACGGCGGGCAACGTGCTGCACGCGCAGAGCGAGTCGGCCGAGGAGATCCGCGCGACGATTGAGCGCGCGGGCGGCATCGATCGCGACACGATCGCGGACTCCTTCGGGGATGGACACGCGGGCGCCCGGATCGCCTCGATCCTCGAACGCGTAGATCCCGGCGCACCAGGTTTCACGCGAAAGCGCTGCGTCTATTAGGCTCCCGTGAAACGAGCCCGACGCGCGAGCGAGGTTCTTGGTATCACCCAGCGCATCCAATACACGATGGACTCACTTGCGCGCCGTGCGCGCAAGATATCTCTCGGTAAGGAACACGAGATTGTGAGGCGCGGACCTTGGTTGTCAATGCAAGGACGCTTCGAGGAAACCTCGCTCGCGCGTCGGGCTCGTCGGCTCACGCCGCCAGCAGGTCGCAGGTGCTGATGCCCAGGATGTACCCGCCGTCGGTCTCGGCGACCCGTGCGACGACACCGGAGGTCCGCCCAGGATGCAGCTCATCGCGGAAGATCGTGCAGGGCTCGCCCGTGGGGATGTGCTCGGTGCAGAACACGCCGTAGCCCTCGGCGCTGATATCCAAGAGCTCGACGCCCAGCAGGCGCTGGAAGCCGTCCTCGCTGCTGGCCGCCAGCATGGCCCGCTCGCACTTGGGCTCGCGCTCCGACCGTCTGCGGTCGTAGCCCTGCTCTCGCGTCCAGGTTTGCCTCTCAGAACCCAAGTCCAACAGCTCGGCGATCGCCATGTCTGTGCCCTCGGTGGCTCTCGACCCTTGGGCCGATGCTAACCAGCGCCATCGGACCGCTCCAAGAGTGACTTCAGCCCGGAAACATGAAATTCTGGGATCATCCCCCCAGCTTGCGGGCCAGCAGAAAGGCCATCTCCAGGCTCTGCTCATAGTTGAGGCGGGGATCGCAGGAGCTGGTGTAGTTCTGGTGCAGATCCTCGGCCCGCAGGCCAGCGGCCCCACCCACGCATTCGGTCACATCGTGCCCGGTCAGCTCGAAGTGGACCCCGCCCAGCGGATGCCCCTCGCTGGCGTGGATGTCGCAGGTCGCCTCGAGCTCTTTCAGGATGTCGTCGAACGAGCGGGTCTTGACGCCCTGTGGCGTGGTCATCGCGTTCGCGTGCATCGGATCGCACACCCACAGCACGCGCTTGTGCGCGCTGCTGACGACGCGGACCAGACGCGGCAGGACCTCCTCGACCCGATCAGCGCCCATGCGCGTGATCAGCGCCAGCTTGCCGGGCTCGCCGTCGGGATTGAGTACGTCAATGAGATCGAGCAGCTCGACGGGATCGGCGTCCGGCCCGACCTTCACGCCGATGGGATTGGCGATGCCGCGGAAGTACTCGACGTGCGCGCCATCCAGCGCCCGGGTTCGCTCGCCGATCCAGGGCATGTGCGTCGTGAGGTTGTAGAAGTCCTGTCGCCGCGGCACCTTGCGGGTCTGGGCGCTCTCGTAGTAGAGATTCAGCCCCTCGTGCCCGGTGAAGAACCGCACGCGCGAGAGGTCGTCCACGCTCTTCTCGCCCAGGGCCTCCATGAACCGCAGGGCCGAGGCGAGCTCGCGGCTGGCCGACTCGAACCGCGCGCGTTTCTCGGGGCTGAGCCCCGCGTTAGAGAGAAACCGCAGGTCCCAGTACTCGGGGTGGTGCAGGTCGGCGAAACCCGCCTCGCAGAGCGAGCGGACGAAGTTGAGCGTCATCGCCGCGTGGTGATAGCCACGCAGCATCCGCTCGGGATCCGGCGTGCGGTCGGCCTCGGTGAACGGCGCGCCGTTGACAATGTCGCCGAAGTAGCTGGGCAGCGTGACTTCATTGCCGTCGATCTCGCGGGTCTCGCTAGGGCTGGATCTGGGCTTGGCGTACTGCCCGGCGAACCGCCCCATCCGCACCACCGGCTTCTTGGTCCCCTGCACCAGCACCAGGCTCATCTGGAGCAGGATCTTGAGGCGGCTTGTCACCTCGTCGGGCGTGCAGGCGTCCAGCGACTCGGCACAGTCGCCCCCCTGGAGCACGAACCGCTTGCCCGCCTGGGCCTGTGCGAGCTGGGCCTTGAGGGCCTCAATCTCCCAGGAGGTCACCAGCGGCGGCAGCGCCCGCAGACGCCCGACGGCCTCGCCCAGCGCCGCCTCGTCCGGATAGGCGAACTGGTGGCAGGGCTCCAAGGCTCTCCACGAATCGGGCGACCAGGATGGCTTGGACTTGATCATGCGCCCTACATCATTCGGCCCCGGGGGCCCCGGCGCGCGACAATCCTCCACCCTTACCAGCAACTTTCGCGCGATAGAAGGAATTTTGCACCAAAAGCTCATCTTCGGTCATTGTGAGGTCGATTGGCGGCAACGTCCGCGTCATTCCCCATCAGTGGATGGGAGGCGGACGCCGCCCCAACGGGCGATCATGGACGATCGGCGGGCAGAGGCCTCGCCGGATATGACCAGGAGTCAATCACATGCCCAGCAGGACCACCACGCGGAAGTCGACGCACAGCGCCGGCAGGAAACGAACCCCGGCCCGCAAGTCGGCGAGCCCCCGGAAGTCGGCGACGACCCGCAAGCCCGCTCGCAAGAGCCCCACCCGCAAGAGCACCACCCGCAAGAGCTCGACCGCGACCAAGGCCCGCAAGAGCCCGGCACGCAAGAGCACCACCCGCAAGCCCGCCGCTCGCAAGACCACCGCCGCCAGCAAGCGCCGCACGACTACCGCGAGCAAGGCCCGCAAGAGCCCGACGCGCAAGTCGACGACCGCTCGCAAGCCCGCGGCCCGCAAGACCACGACCGCACGCAAGACCACCGGCGCCAAGCGGACGACCGCCCGCAAGGCGACGACGGCCCGCAAGCCCGCCGCTCGCAAGAACACGACGGCCCGCAAGAACACCGGCGCCAAGCGGACGACCGCCCGCAAGACCACGACCGCCAGCAAGCGCCGTCCCGCGACCGCGCGCAAGAGCACGGCCCGCAAGCCCGTCGCTCGTAAGAGCACCGCACGCAAGACCACCGCGCGCAAGCCCGTGGCCCGCAAGAACACCGCTCGCAAGGCAACAACCGCCCGCAAACCGCGCACCACGGCCCGCAAGGCCAGCACGAACAAGCGGACCACCGCGAAGCGCACTATCGCTCGCAAGCCCGCGGCCCGTCGCACGACCGCGCGCACGCTGCGCATCGGCAACGCCCGCAGCAGCAGCCGCGCGACTTATCGTCGCGCCGCCTGATCGCGGCTGACCTGATCGACCGGAGCCCCGGGCGTTGCCCGGGGCTTTTTCGTGCGCTGCACGTCCTCCCTGGTGCCGTGGTCGAAGCGAGTCTTCGAGCGCAGGCCACGCGATTGCACATTCGACGTGGCGTTCGTCGCAAAGCCTCCTCACACCACGGCACCCTCACGACACCCGTGCCACCGACCGCTGCTCTGAGCGGTCGGTGCTCTTACGCGATCAGGACGAGAAGCACCGACCATGCAAAGCCATGGTCAGTGGCACGAATCGCCTCCTCACACCACGGCACCGCTCACATCTGCGGCTTGACGACCCGCTCCGGCGTCGCCTCGCGCGTGCCGTTCGCCAGCCCCTGGCGATCGAGGTGCCCCTGCCACGCCCGCTCGTGGACGCCCCAGAAGTGCTCGAACATCCGGGCGTTGGAGTATCGGTCCGTGGCGGCGAGGGCCGCGGCTCCCATGCCCTCGCGCCGGTCGCGATCGCGCGCCAGCCCCACCACCGCCTCGACCCACGCCTGGACGTCGCTCCCGGCGACGACGAGCCCCGTGTGATCGTGCTCGACGATCTCCTTGGGCCCACCCGCGTCGCTGACGATCGCCGGCAAGCCCGACGCCTGGGCCTCCATCACCGCCTGGCCCAGCGTGTCGGTCAGCGAGGGGAAGACGAACACGTCGCCGGAGGCGTACAAAGCCGAGAGCTCCTCGGCGTGCCGGAAGCCCAGGAAGGTCGCCGGGGTGCGGGCGAGTTCTCGGGCCATGCGCGCGCGGTAGGGTCCGTCGCCGACGACGACGAGCTGGGCCTGGACGCCGAGGTCCGCCAGACGCCGGCTGGCGCGGGTCCAGACATCGGTGAGCATGTTCAGGTTCTTCTCGACGCTGACGCGCCCGCAGTAGATGACCTTGACCCCCGGGCCGACGCCCAGGCGCTCCCAGATCGCCTCGTCGCGCCAGCGGGGGTTGAAGGCCTCGGTGTCGCAGCCGGCGGGCAGAACCTCCAGGCGGTCGTCGTCCACGCCGATCTGGCGCAGGGGCTCCAGGTACGCGCTGCTGCGGGTGAGCACCGTCGAGAACCGCCGATAGAAGAGCTTCATGGAGCGGTTGGCGGTGCGGGTCATCACATGGTCGTCGAAGAGGTCCTCGACGTAGGCGGGGAAGTCGGTGTGGTAGGTGCCGACGACGGGCACGCGCTTCATGCTCGAGGCGATCAGTCCCAGCACGCCGACCGGCCCCGGCGTCGAGACGTGGATCACGTCCGGCTGGAGGTGGTCGACGACCCGCAGAGCATCGAGGATCGGCGGGAGGACGATCTCCAGGTGGTCATAGCGGGGCATCTTGGCCGCGAACCGCGGACGGAGGTTGTGGATGTACGCCTCGCCGGGGACGTCCATGTTGGTGGACGTAATGATGTTGAGCTCGCGCCCGCTGGAGCGCGCGAGCGATCCCATCGTGCGGATGAAGCGCGTGACGCCGTTGACATCGCCCAGCGTGTCGGTGAATAGCGCCACGCGGATCGGGCGGTCGCGGATGGGCACATGCCCATCAAGCGTCTCGCGCAGGCGCTCGGCGAGCCAACGCTCTTTGTTCTGCTGGAACATGCTGTAGACATAGGGCATCTGGGCCACCTCGAGCATCGCGTAGGACATCGCGTGATTCAGGATCGCGACCCGATCGTTGCGGGCGATCGAGCGCAGGGTCCGCTCGCTGAGCAGTTCACTCACCGCTCCGCACAGGTCACTGACGAACCGCTCCATCTCCTCGTGGCGGCTGAATGGCGGGCCGTCGGTCCATGTTTGCGGGTCAAGCCGCGCGCCCAGATCGGGGTACCGCTCCAGCGTCCGCGGCAGGGCCTCGCGCAGGGCTCGGACCAGCGGGTGCGAACGACGCTTGTGTTCGAGCAGCCGCTTGCGGAGCGTGTCGACCGCCAGCGCCACGCGGCCGGGCTCGCGCTCGCGAACGCCCGCGAAGCGCAGCAGCCGGGCGCGGGCGATGCGGGTCCGGGCCCGCCCCTGCCCCTCGTAGCGCTTCGCGGCGAACTGGGCGCCCACGCCCATGAACTGATGGGCCAGTCGGGCTGCGTGGCCTCCCTCGCCGCGCGCCCGGCAGCGGGTCGCCATCACCTCGGCGAGGAAGCGACCGGGCGTCTGCTCACCGTCGGCGGGCAGGTCGATCTCCGTCCAGGTGCGCCCGATATGCAGATCCGCGTGGTCGTCCGAGCCCCCGGTTAGGCCCTTCTGCCAGCACCGGGGCCAGACAGGCTCGAGGTCGTGGCGATTGGCGAGATCGAGCACGCGTCTCGGCGAGAGCGATCGGCAGAAGCGCTCGATCGTGTCGCGATGGGAAGCATCGTGCCCGCCATTGAGCGTCTCGAAGCACTTGAACAGCAGCGCGCAGCGCTCGACGTGCCGGACGCCCAGACGGGCGTTCTGGTCATAGAGCGGATGGGCGAGCGAGTGCGCGAGGTTTCGCCGCTTCAGCCAGTGCGCGAAGTCGTAGATGTCGTTGCGCAGGCCGAGGGCGTGGATCTGCTCGTGCAACTCGGGCGTGAGGCCCCAGACGAGCACATGCATCTTGCAGCGGTCCTCGGAGAAGTGGGTCGTGACCTCCTCGCCGACGATGAGGTCCTCGAAGCCGCGCTCGACGAGGGACATCGCGCCGTCGATGGTGTCGTGGTCCGTGATGGTGACCAGGTCCATGCCGCGCGCCCGCGCCCGGTCGTAGACCTGCTCGGGCGTGGTATAGCACTCGGGCACGCCCAGCAAGCCCAAGGCCGCCAGCGCCGAGCCGCTCGAGGCGTTGGTGTGGACGTGGGTGTCCATGCGGACGACCGTCGTCGGCGCTGCGCGCTGCGAGGGCTGGGTGTCCGACGATGCGGGCATGCGGTCTGATTGGGCACCCGTGCCCGCGGTTTTCTCGCCCACCGGCGTTGATGCGTCGTTCACGGCGCCTATAGCCTACCGCGAGGGAGCGCCGGCGGCGCGGAATAGATCGCCACCCGGCACCGTTGTCCCTGCGGTTCACCACTCTTCATGGGAGCTTGACATGGCACGTTTACAGATGATCGACCCGAAACAGGCCGACGGACGCGTGAAGGAGATCTTCGAGGGGCCCCTCAAGGGCAAAGAGATCAACATCTTCAAGGGGATGGCGAACTCCCCGGCGGTGCTGGACGCCTACCTGGGCATGTCCGGCGCGCTGCAAAGCGCCTCGCTCAGCGCCAAGGAGCAGGAGGTGATCCAGCTCGTCGTCGGCGAGGCGAACGATTGTGACTATTGCCAGGCGGCGCACACCGCCCTGGGCAAGAAGGCCGGGCTGAGCGAGGAGCAGACCGTCCAGGCCCGCAGGGGCAAGATCGAGGACGACCCGAAGCTCAACGCGATCGCCAAGTTCGCCTCGGCGATGCACGAGAAGAAGGGATTCGTCAGCGACGACGACCTCTCGGCGTTCCGCGACGCGGGATTCGACGATGGCGCGATCGCCGAGGCCGTCGCGACGTACGCGCTGGCGAGCTTCACCAACTACTTCAATCATGTGAACCAGACGCCGGTGGACTTCCCCGAGCCGCCCAAAGCGTAGCGCGACATCCGATCCGTCTTTCGAATAGAGCATCTTCGCTCATCGCATAGCGGGTTCGGGGTGCCGTGGTCTGACGAGGCTCTGCGAGGAAGGCCACGCGAGCCGCCGGCGATACCCGAACGGCAAGGCTGTTTGAGAGCGCATGGCGGTGTCGGCGTGGCCTTCGCTCGAAGACTCGCATCAGACCACGGCACCCCCCAACGGCCTGCCCCGAAACGCTACGCGATCACAAAGACCGCTCTAGCCATCGCAGAAAATAACAGGGCCCCGCGCCGGTGAGGCTTCCGACGCGGGGCCTGTCGCAGGGGATGCCTGAGTTGCTGAGCCTCAGCCCCGAGTATCCGATTGCGTGCGCGGATGGGCAAACTGCGCAAGCGAACTCGTGCCCCTCACCCGCCGGTCGTGCCGCGCCTGCGGTCTACACTGGCCCATGGCTCGCACGCATGTGGGCGTCTTCCCGGGCTCGTTCGATCCGATAACCTTCGGGCACATCGACGTGATCGTGCGCGGCAGGCGTCTGTTCGACGAACTCGTCGTCGCCGTGGGCCAGAACCCGGGTAAGGACGAGCTGTTCAGCCCCAGCGAGCGCGAGCAGATGGTCCGCGAGCTGATCGACGAGATCGTCGGGCAAGACCCCGACGAGGCGAGCGTGCGGGTCGAGACCTACTCGGGACTCACCGTCGACTTCGCCCGCTCGGTCGGGGCCACCGCCCTGCTGCGCGGCATCCGCAACCTCTCGGACCTGCAATACGAGATCCAGCAGGCGGTGACCAACCGCGAGGTCGCCAACCTCGAGACCGCCTTCGTCGTCGCGGGCCAGAGCCTTGCGTACGTCTCCAGCAGCCTCATCAAGCAGGTGACGGCCCTGGGCGAGGATCTGAGCGTGCTCAAGGCGATGGTGCCGGAGCGGGTGATCGAGCAGCTGCAAGCAAAGAAAGCCGAGCGGCACCCAACGCTGGAGCGGCTGCGGCAGGTGTGACGGTCCGCTCAGGATTGATGAAATCGATGGTGAGCTGATATCCGCTCGTGTACCCGGCACTAGTCGAACGATATGGGAGTTGATTCGGTATGATGATCCTGCCATGACCGTCCTCCTTCAAGATGAAGCCGATGCACTGCGAACGATGCCCAAGAGGCTGACGAACGTGGCACGTCGTAGCTTCGAGATGCCAATGGCTGGAGATGGGCATACATACACAGTCGAATCCCTGGATGGCAGAAGCGCTTTTTTGATCGATGTGAACCGGCGCGGGAAGATCAAGCTCACGCGATGCTCATACCAAGAACGGTTTCGGGTTACGGACATCCTCGCCCGGCTGGATATCGACGGACCGCCGCACACCAACCCGACAGTGGATCACCCCCCGCTTCCAGAGCTTGCCGCCCATATCGGAGCGAGCATCTCGTGCCCGAACTATCACTTCTACGTTGAGGGGTTTGGTGCCCGTTGGGCGGTCCCGGCCAACGAAGCGGGTTTTCATCACGCCACCGACCTTGTCCTGGCGCTTCGAGAGTTTATGGCACATTGTGGTGTACAAAGCGTACCAGAGATTCAGTACCCGACCTTCTGAGCCATGGATAAGCCAATCAGCCAACTCATCGACGAGTACGCCCGCTGGCTGCGGGCCGGAATCACCGTCACCGAGATCGGCGACGCCTACGAGATCACGACTCCATTTCTTGACCGGCACAACGACCACATTCAGATATTTGTGCGCAGGGAAGATAACCACCTCATCCTCACCGACGATGGGTACGTTCTCGCCGACCTTCGGCAGAGTGGATGCGTGCTGGAGAGCCCGCGGAGACGGTCGCTTCTCATGTCAATTTTGGGTGGCTTTGGCGTGTCGCTGTCAGGCGACGAGCTGACGACCGTGGCACACAACGGAGACTTTTCGCAGCGAAAGCACTCGCTCATCCAGGCGCTGCTTGCCGTGGGAGACCTCTTTTCCACGGCGAGATCCCATGTGCGAAGCCTGTTTCTTGAAGACGTAGCTGTATACCTGGATTCGATTCAGGCCCGCTGTCTTCCAAACATTCAACTTGTTGGCAAGAGCGGCCTCCAGCACAAGTACGACTTCGCCATCCCCAAGTCCGCAAAGGCACCGGAACGACTGATTCTCGCTCTCAGTAACCCATCCAAGCAAACCGCGAAGCTGGCTATCTTTGCGTGGACGGATACCAGAATGGTTAGGGCCGACAAAGCAATGATGTATGCGATGCTCAATGACTCCGAGGCACCGGTTGCGGGCGAAGTCGCAGACGCACTCAAACAGTACGACATTGTACCGGTCGCGTGGAGTGATCGACGACAATATGCAGACAAGCTCGCGGCATAGGGCCGGAAGCTAAGCAACCACGACCTCCCGGAGAAGATCAGAAGGCTCCATGCGAGAGCCTCCGGGCCGTCTCATGTGCAACCTGTGACTCGTCCCACTCGGAATGGCATCGGCGCACGCTTTGGCGGATCATCTTCGACGCCGAGCGCCACATCGCATCGAGGATTGCCAGCCGCTCCGCCGGCGACTTCGCGCGAAGCACCGCCTGCATCCGGATCCTGGCCTCGGGCGATGTGTCTGTGGCAGACATGCCGGTCATTCTATCGAGCAGACTCGACGCCGCGCTACTGATCGTGCCCGGTGAACTCCGGCATCGCGTGCCCGGCGTCCTTCAGCGTCTTTTCCCTCGACGCAAGCTCCAGGTCGTGCTCGACCATCATCGTCACCAGCTCGTCGAAGCTGGTCGTGGGCTCCCAGCCGAGCGTGTCCTTGGCCTTGCTCGGATCGCCCAGCAGCAGCTCGACCTCGGCGGGCCTCAGATAGCGCGGGTCAAACTCGACGAACTCCTGGAAGTCGAGATCTGCCTTGGCGAAGGCCATCTCCGCGAACTGGCGGACCGACCAGGTTTGGCCGGTAGCGATGACATAATCGTCGGGCTGCTGCTGCTGGAGCATCATCCACATCATGCGGACGTAGTCGCCCGCGAAGCCCCAGTCGCGCTTGGAATCCAGATTGCCGAGAAAGAGTTTGCTCTGGAGCCCGAGCTTGATCCGCCCGACCGCGCGGGTGATCTTGCGGGTGACGAACGTCTCGCCGCGCCGAGGGCTCTCGTGGTTGAAGAGGATGCCGCACGAGGCGTGCATGTCGTAGCTCTCGCGATAGTTCACCGTCGCCCAGTGGGCCATGACCTTCGCGCAGGCGTACGGCGATCGCGGATAAAACGGCGTCACCTCGGTCTGCGGCGTCTCGATGACCTTCCCATACATCTCGCTGCTGGAGGCCTGGTAATACCGGACCTGCTTGCCGCTCTTGCGCTGGAAGTCCCGCACGGCCTCGAGCAGCTTGAGCCCCCCCATCGCGACCGTCTCGGCGGTGTAGATCGGCATGTCGAAGCTCACACGGACGTGACTCTGGGCCCCGAGGTTGTACACCTCGTCGGGCTCCACCTCGTCCAGGAGCTTGCTGATGACGTTGGCGTCGCACAGGTCGCCGTAGTGCAGGAACAGGTTGGTGCCCTGGAGGTGCGGATCCTGGTAGATGTGATCGATCCGCTCGGTGTTGAAGCTGGAGGCCCGGCGGATGATGCCGTGGACCTCGTAGCCCTTGGCGAGCAGGAACTCGGCGAGGTAGCTGCCGTCCTGCCCGGTGATGCCCGTGATCATCGCCTTTTTGCCGGCCATCGAAGCCCCTTTCGTGGTGCCATCATCGGCCCGTGAGAGCCGAGACTCAGGCTACGCCGGGGATCGGGACGGGTTCGGTGCAAGGATTATCCGGACTGATGCGGCGTGGATGCACGCCCGCTACATCACCTGCACTTGGGGCGCGTGCTCGTCGTCTTCGGCGTAGTCGTCCCAGGCGTCCTCGGACTCATCGTCGATCGGCGGCGGGATGGCGACCGAGGGGAAGCCGCCGATCAGGGCGCTGGCGGTGTATCGCACGAAGTAGAGCACCGCGAACGCCGAGATCCACGCGGCGATGATCTGGACGAAGAACAGACCGGTGTCGCCCCGAGCGAGCGCCATGACATTGGCAAGGCCCGCGCCGATGACGGCGACGAAGAACGGATGGTCGGCCCTGCGCCGGAGCGTCGTGTCGATGATGGTGACGAACGCACCGAAGAAGAGCCCGTAATAGACGATGCCGACCCACGCGAACTCGGACCAGCCGTGCCCGAGGATGCCGGGCCCAAGCGTCGCGTCGGCATCGAGCTGGTCCTGCACGGCGACGCCCAGCGCGTTGGGTTTCTCCGCCCAGAACGCCCGGGGGATGGGCATCGCGAACACATACGCAAGCCCGTTGAGCGGCGTGCGCTCGTAGGAATCCGGATACGCCTCGAATATGAACGACGTGATCGCCGGCGTGTCGGGCGTAAACACCTTGATCGCATCGCCCATGCCGCCCAGCGGGTTCTTGGCGACATCAACGAGCTGGGAGACGCGCTGGTTGTAGGACGCGTCGGTGCCGTAGTCGTGGCGAATCGCCGAGTACGAGATCATGATCACAAGCGTCGCCACGACGACGGGGGTGAGCTTGATCGCGACGGGGACCAGCGATCGGTAGCGCAGCGTCGCGTAGTACCACGTCCACGCGATCGCGAAGAAGATCGTGAGCCACTCGCGACGCCCCGTCGTGTTGAACGTCGTCACGACGGACGCCAGCACGAATGTGACGCCGAAGATCGACCAGGCGAGTGGGTTGTACTTCCTGCTCACCAGGTAGTAGGTCGCCAGCCCCATGGCGCAGGCGGCAAAGCCGCCGGAGAACTGGAGAATGAGCACGTCGGTATAGGTCATCCGCTCGCCGCCGCGCAGCGTGATGACGACGCCGACGGCGATCATCATCAGCGCGATAATCGAGAGGATGAGCGACGGGCTGGTGACCGGGAAGTTCGCGGGGGGGATCGCCCGCCCCAACGACGTGACGCGCTTGCCCAGGAGTTCTCCGACGAAGAAGCTGCCCATGAAGATGGGTAGCCCAATCGCGATCAGGCCCATGCCCTCGCCTCGCGAGACATAGGGGAATCCGCCGGGGCTGGAACCGTACACGATGCCGGCCCAGCCGTAGAAGAACGCGATGCCGAGGAGGAAGAAGTTGCGGACGCTCAGCAGGTCGCGCTGGCGGTGGACCATGTCACGAAAGAAGATGACCCCGATCAGGACAAGGACCAGCGCCGAACTCAGCATGAGCGAGGGAGATTCCATGGGGCATCGGAGGGTATCGGTCTATCGGGTGCGGTCGTGAAGGCGTTTCTGGCCAAGGCCGAAGCGGAGGTTACGCCCCGGGCGGGTTGGGGGTTCGGCCCCCGCCTCGCAGCACGACCCGGCGGATCGTGCGGACCGCCCGCCCCCGCTCCTGGCGATCCAGCACGAACGCCCAGGTCGCCCCGAGATAGACCAGCCCGAAAACCACGCCGACGAGCAGCAGATACACGGCCCGCCAGCGCCCATGAAAGTACCAGCCGCCCAGAACGAGCACCGGCGAGGCGATGGCCGTCGCGAGCATGGGCCCGAGCAGCGGGCGCAGGTAGGCCGAGATGCTTGTGTTGAGGATCCGGGCGCCGAGGACCGGCAGCAGCACCAGATTCACCATGATCGCAAGCACGGCGTAGGCGAGCGCGGGGGTCTCAAAGCGGATCGAGGCCGGCACCGTCTCCATGGCGATCCAGAGCAGCAGGGGCGTGCCAAGGTTGGAGAGGATAACCAGCGGGGCGAACTGGCGGACATGCCCCGCGCCATAGAGCAGGCGCTGCCAGCCCTCGCTGATCCCTCGGACCGTCGTGCTGATGACCAGGATCCGGGCGATGATCGCGCCGTCGTCGGCGAAGCTCGGATCGTCGGTCGAGCGGGCGAGCCAGAGCTTGATCAGCGGCTCGACGAGCACGAAGATCGCGACCCCCGCGGGCAGGGCCACCCACGCGTTGAGCCTGGTGGAGTGCTTGAGCAGCCCCTCCATCGCGCCGTCGCGGTTGTCCGAGCTCACCCGGGCCGAGACGGCGTCGATGCCGAACGTGACGCCGACCGAGAGCATCCGCGCGTACGCGCCGAGCCTGCGAGCGATCCCGTAGATCGCGTTGGCGCCCAGGCCGAAATAGAGGTTGACGAACAGCAGCGGGAGGTTGTCGGCAAGGGTCGTCGTCGCGACCACGCCCGAGTTCCAGCCGAACGTCGAGCGGATCTCCCGAAGGGCGTCGCGGTCGGTCCGACGCAATCGAGGAATGAGCTCCCGGTTTCGAACCCACAGGATCACGATCGAGAGCGCCATTTGCAGGATGTTGAGGCCCTGCGCAACCACGGCGTAGAGGATGACGCCGAGAGGCGGATCGTCCTTGATCCCGACGATGAAAAAGAGCACGACAGCCGCGATGACCTGCGAGAGTCGCCGGCAGAGCAGCCAGAGGTTCTGCCACCCGAACCGCTCTTGGACGGCGTACATGTTGAAGGTGGGCGTGACGAGCACGGAGAAGCTGTTGAACGCGGCGGTGCAGATCGCCATGATCAGCGCCGGCGTCATGAGCTCGTCGCTGATCGTCAGGCGCGGCAGGAGGAACGCGATGACAGCGGTGAACAGGGCGATGCTGACCAGAAACGCCCCGATCGAGTACACCCAGCAGCCGTTGTAGATTCGCTGGAACGCCCGCTCGTCGCGCAGGTGGTGGGCCTGCCCCAGCTCGCGGACCATCGATCGGCTGACGATGTCCTGCACGATGGCGCCGATCCCGATCGTCGGCCCGAGCAGGCTGATGAGCCCGAAGGCGTCCTTGCCGAGCCAGGCGATGAGGATCGGCACCTCGATGATGCCCAGCAGGAGGGTCGAGCCCAGGCGCGAGTAGTTGCTGAAGACGCGCCAGAATCCCCGCCGCACCTCGCCGCTCATAGCGCAGTCCGCGCGGGCTCGCCCGCGCCGCCGACGGACTCCACCCACCGCCGATCCGCCTCGTACCCAAGTCGAACCAGCTCCTCGCCGGCGACGCGATCGAACTCGCGAGCCGCCTCCGCCGTGAAGTGGTTCTTCCAGTCGCCCACGATCCCCTTGCGGATGAAGTGCCCCCTGCTCTCCTCGCCCGGCTTGCGACCGGTCTGGTTGGCCATGGAGAACTTCTCGATCGTCATCTCGATCCGCCAGGCGGGGATCTCGCGGTCGGCGGCCGCCTCACAGACGCGCCGGAGGTGGGCGACGGGATCCTCGCGGAGCTGCTCGTAGCTCACATAGCAGACGTGGGGCCTGCCTCCCTCGGGGCGCCACTGGTTGATGTGATCGGCCCAGGTCATCCTCGCGCCCCAGGGGTGCTTGTAGAGATCCTCGATGAACCGGGGCAACAGCGACCCGGCGTCCTTGCTCTCGAATCCCGCGCCGAAGATACGGTCGAGCGCCCGCCGGGTTCGACGCCGGATCACCGTGTTGTCGCTGTCCATATCCCGCAGGCGGTGAAACAGGGCCGAGACCACGACGTCGCGCCCGTCCCGATAGAGGTAGGTGACACGGCGCAGGCGGGGCATGTACTCCCAGTGGTTGTGCAGCACCGACGCGCAGCCGATCGGGAAGATCGAGCGATCCGGTCGCTGGGCCTGTAATACGTCGGCCATCATGTTGCAGAGCCAGGTGCCGCCGCTCTTGGGATACTCCGAGACGTAGAAGAACGGAAAGGTCTCGCCGTACCGCTGGGCGACGAAGCGGTTAACGAGGTTGGACGCCCGCCGCATGAGCTGGAGCACCGCGTCAGGCATGGTTCGCGCTCGGCTCGGCGTGGCCAATGGTCGCCGGTAATTGCGCCGCTCGATCGCCCGCCGAGCGGTACAGATCCAGGAATCGCGCGACTGTCCGGTCCGAATGGAGCTCGCGCATCACCCACTCGCGTGCGCCCTCGCCTCGGCGATCCAGGGCGGCTCGATCGCCCAGGAGCCCGATCACACGCGACGCGAGTTCCTTTGGAGGAGTCTCGGTCTCGACGATCTCACCGGCGCCGCTGGCCTCGATCTCGGGCCATGCATCAACGCCGCGTGTCGTCACCACCGGCGTCCCGCAGGCGAGCGACTCGAAGAACACGAACCCCCAGTTCTCCTGGCTCGTCGGCAGCACGAACAGATCGGTCGCCTGGTACAGGCTGATCTTGAGCGAGCCGGTGACCATGCCGACAAAGCGGACGCTCTTGCCGAGTTCGAGCTCGCGGTGCAGTGCCTCGAGCTGGGCGACATACGGCGCGTCGCCCGTGCCGGCGATGAGAATCTGCGCGTCGCTTCCGGCGTCCCGCATTGCCTTCGCCATGCGCAGCAGCCGTTCGACGCCCTTCTTGGGGTGCAGCCGGCTCAGGAACAGGACGTGCGCCGTGCGCGGATCCATGGCGAACGCCTCGCGCGCCGCCGCCGGACCCGGAAGCTCCTTGAACTCGCCGAAGTCAAAGACATGCGGCACGACCGCGACGCGCCCGTTCCCGATCCATTGCTTCGCCTGCTCGCCCTCGGCACCGGCGGTCGTGTGGACCCAGCCCGCCCGCTCCAGCCTCCGGCGCAGCACCAGCCGCAGGTACGCTCTCTTCTTGCCGCCCCCTTGGCGCATGCACCAGTCGTCGAGCATGCCGTGGGCGCTGATCACATACGGCACGCCCGCGCCAGCGCAGGCGTCGGCGAACTGAGCCGCGGCGTATTCCCAGAGCCCATGCACATGCGCCGCGTCTGCGCCCCGCAGCCTCGCAATGAGCCCCTTGGCGGCGCCCTTGCGCATCTTTCGCAGGGGCGTCGACGTCGGGCCCAGCTCGTGCACACGCGGCCCGGGCGCGTCCGCTGATCGCCAATGGTCGGGCGCATCGGTCGCGTCGTGGGTGTAGACATCGATCTCGCAGCCGCGGGCGCTCAGCTCCTCGCACAGGTCGAGCACCGTTCGCACCGTACCGCCAGATTCCAACCGGAGGTTGTCGATGTAGTGTGCGATTCTCATGTGCTGGTCGAAGCCCGGGCCCCAATGAACAAGCGGCGGGTCTGCGCCCGCGAGCGTACGATAGGGCGATATCCGGTGTCATCGGGTGTCCGCCGACCCCGCTTTATCGCCGACCGAGAACAGGATCGGACCTCGGGCCGACCAGAGAATCCGCAAGGCCGCTCGCCTCCCTCTCATCGCGCGATCGCGATGCTCCGATCATTCCCGAGATTCTGAGCGTATGAGTTCCGAGACATGAAAGACGCACCCCCGGTCGGCGCCGCCACGTCGCCGACCGACCCAACCAGGGCGTCCGCACCCGAGGTGTTTCAGCGTCTGGACACCTGCGCCGCGTTTCCGTACCGGCGCTCGGAGTACGCCCGCCGAGCCCTCTGGCTGATCGTCTCTCGCGTGCTCATCCGCCCAAGCCCGGCAAGGCTCAAACGCTGGCGGATCTTCTGGCTCCGGCGCTTCGGCGCAAGGATCGACTCAACGTGCAACATCCGCCCCTCGGCGCGCATCCGCCACCCCTGGCTGCTCACCATGGGCGCGTACTCGACCCTCGCCGACGACGTGGATGTGTACAACCTGGGTCCCATAACGATCGGCTCGCACACGGTCATCAGCCAGAACTCGCACCTGTGCAACGGCACGCACGACTACAAGGATCCCAGCCTGCCGCTGCTGCGACCGACGATGACCATCGGCTCGGGCGTCTGGGTCTGCGCCGACGCGTTCGTCGGACCCGGCGTGAATATCGGCGACAACGCGCTGGTGGGCGCTCGTGCGGTGGTCACCCGCGACGTGCCGGCGGACATGATCGTCGCCGGCAACCCCGCCAATGTCATCCGCGCCCGGTTTGACGAGCGACCCGGGGCCGACGCGTGAGCCCCGTATGGCTGGGCCATCCAACCCTCGCGCCAATCCGTGGCCAGCGCGCCCTGGTCACCGGCGGGGCCGGGTTCATCGGCTCGCACATCGCCCAGGGTCTCCTGGATTGCGGCGCGCAGGTCACCGTCCTGGACGATCTGAGTTCCGGGCACGCGCACAACGTCCCCGCGGACGCGGCGTTCATCGAAGGGTCGATCCTCGAAGAGCGCAGTCTGGATCGGGCGATCGAGGGCTGCACCCTAGTCTACCACCAGGCGGCGATGGTCTCGGTGCCCCAGAGCGTCGAGCAACCCGAGCAATGCCTGATGGTCAACGTGCTCGGCACCCAGCGTGTGCTCGAGGCCGCCCGTCGGGTCGGCGCCACACGAGTCATGTTGGCCGCGAGCGCCGCGGCATACGGCGACACGCCCCAACTGCCGAGCTCCGAGACCGACCCGACGGCTCCCTGCTCGCCGTACGCGATGAGCAAGCTCGCCGGCGAGCAACTGCTGCGTGTCTGGAACCGCACCCACGGACTGGAAACGCTCAGCCTGCGGTACTTCAACATCTTCGGCCCGCGCCAGGATCCCCGCTCGCCCTACGCCGCGGTCATCAGCGCGTTCGCCGATCGCCTCGCGGCGGGCAAGTCCCCGATGATCTTCGGCGACGGGTCGCAGACACGGGATTTCACGCACATCTCCAACGTCGTGCTCGCCAACCTGCTGGCCGGCGCGGCAGAGAGAAGCTGGGCGGGCGAGGTCGTCAACATCGGCACCGGGCGGTCGATCAGCCTGCTCGAACTCGCGAGAACGATGTCGACCGTCGTCGGGTTCTCGGGTGAGCCCGTGCACGAGCCCGCCCGAGCCGGCGACGTGGCGCACTCGCGGGCGGACATTGCCGTCGTGCGAGAGCTGCTTGGATACGAGCCGATGACCGACCTGGAGGAGGGCCTGCGGGATACGCTGGCGTGGCACGCATCGACGACATAGGAGAGTCCATGGGCGAGCGGTTTCCCATCTCGGTGATGATCCTGACCAAGGACGAACAGATCAACATCGGCGCGTGCCTGGACTGCCTGGGCTTCTCCGACGACGTGGTCGTCTACGACAGTCTGAGCACCGACAAGACCGTCGAGATCGCGCGCGGCTACGGCAACGTCTCCATCGTCGAACGCAAGTTCGACAACTGGTCGAGCCACCAGAACTGGGGCGCAAAGAACATCGCGTTCAAGCATCCCTGGGTCCTGTATGTCGACGCCGACGAGCGCGTCGATGAGGAACTCGCACAAGAGGTCCAGCGCAGGGCGGATCCGGACGCGCCCGAGTCGGCGTTCCGGATGCGCCGCAAGGACTACTTCATGGGTAAGTGGCTCAAGAGGGCACAGCTCTATCCCTCGTGGTTCGTGCGGATGTACCGCCCGCAGAAGATCCGCTACGAGCGCCTGGTCAACCCCGTCGCCCACGTTGACGGGCCCATCGGCGACCTGCAGGGGCACATCATCCACTATCCCTTCAGCAAGGGGCTGGTCCACTGGTTCGAGCGCCACAACAGCTACTCGGGCTTCGAGGCCGCCGAGCAGCTCAAGGTCACCGGCGGCGACCGGCGACCCATCTGGCAGGTGCTCAGTCGCGACCCCAACGATCGGCGCGCGGCCCTCAAGGACATCTTCTTCCGCCTGCCGCTGCGCCCGCACGTCAAGTGGCTGTACTTCATGCTCTGGCGTCGGGCGTTCATGGACGGGCGCGCGGGCATGACCTACGCGAGGCTTCAGTACATGTACGAGTACATGATCCAGATGAAGGCCCGCGAGCTGCGCCTGAAGCAATCGGGCGAGCAGCTGTAACCACGATCCTGCACCACGAGGGCCTGCACGACGAGGGTGGGAGCAACGACCGTTGACCAGCGTCCCCGAGAATCCCGGCACACCGGACCAGCCCGGGCTGTTCATCGTCGGGATGTCGCGCGCGGCGACCACCTGGCTCGCCAAGTGCCTCAACGAGCACACAGAAGCCGCGGTCTTCGGAGAAAACGGATACTGGGGCAAGCGATTCGTCAAGCCGGACACCGACGGCAAATACTCCAGGGCGCAGATCGACCAGATCCTCGCCCAGCAGCGCGACGGGCGGATGGTGCGGGCGGTCGTCGGCGAGGGCCCGGGCAACCTCAAGCACGTCACGACCGAGAACATCGGTGACCTGCTCGAGAAGGCATACGCGAAGCTCTCGCCGCCCGTCACACCCGGCGAGCTCTATCGCGCCGCGCTCAAGGCCGTCGCCCAGGCCGAGGGCAAGCGGATCGCGATCGACAAGACGCCGCAGAACGTGTACTGGATCTCCCACATCCTCCAGGAGATGCCGGGCGCCCGCTTCGTGTCGATGGTGCGCGAGCCGTACGGCTTCATGCTGAGCTACAAGTACCAAGGCAAGCGCAAGGGCGAGGAACGCTGGAGACAGTTCCGCCGGCTCTACCACCCCATCGCCTGCTCGTTCGTCTGGCGCGCGTATGTGCGGGCCTCGCTCCGCTCGGCGGGCGAGCATCCCGATCGCGTGCTCATCGTGCGCTTCGACGAGGTGCGCGAGAACAACGAGGACGTCCTGCGCAGAGTTCAGGAGCACTTCGGGCTCCCCCACGAGGACCTCGCGTCAAGGATACCTCCGGACAACACCAGCTTCCCCGACGGCAAACGCCCCACGCTCTCGGGCGCCGACGTGTTCTGGATGAATCGGATCTCCAAGAGGCTGCGCAACGAGCTTCAGATGGAAGGACGCCCCGTGGGCTTCCATCCGATTCAGATAATCATCTCCTGCCTCACGCTCCCGATCTGGATGGTCCGCAACGTCGGGCCGTTCCGCCGGGCGATGAACATCTCCGTCGTGCGCTATGTGCTGCGGCTGGTGTTCCGCTAGCCCCTGCCGGGAATGAGCTTCTGTGCGACCCGCCGGGCCCGGGGCAAGAGGTCGTAGAGCCGGCCCGCGCGCCGGGCGTATCGGGTGTTGGCCTGCCGCATCTTGCGGAGATCGTCCTCGAAGCTCGGGCCGTACGCGCGAACCCGACGCTCGAAGAGCTCCTTCGCAAACTCGAACAGCTCGGCGTCCAGCTCCGATCGCTCGAGGATGAGGCCGCGGACGTTGTCGGCGACCGCGTCCTTCGCCTTGCGCTTGCGTGTGACGTTCGACGTCGCGTACTTCAGCCCGGACCACCCCAGCGCCTCGCGGAGCAGCACGACCGTCTCGTCGAACCGCTCGACGAGCCCCACGACCGCGATGTCGTTCTCGAGGCGGGCCTTGGCCTTCTCCAGCTCGTCTCGCCCGATCGATCCGATGGGCCCGTCCAGAATGCGCCCGTCGTCGCTCGCGAGGTACCGCACCTGCCCGTTGTCGACGTGCCAGACGACGTCCGCCGGGTGCTCATCGAGCCAGGGCCCGATCTCGGCGTCCGCCGTCAGCAGGCCCTGTTGCTTCATGAAGTAGAACACGCTGAGAACCCGGTCCACCGGGTCGCGCACGACCGTCAGATAGGCCGAGGTTCGCGGCAATCTCTTGTGTACGCCGTACCCGCAATGGGCCTCGAAGAATCGGATCCGCCCCCGCTCCTTCTCGGTCGCAGATTCGATCCGCCGCAGGCGATTCTCCGTCGGCCCCAGGACCGTGTAGTACCCAAGCATCTGCTCGTGATGCAGAACTCGCGTCGGCGGATGGAGCAGCAGATGCACCTTGAGCATCCGGCTCAGCGTCGTCCCCGCGTTCTTGGGGATGTGCAGGTGGATCAGGATCGGGGGCTCGCTCATTCGGCGGCCCCTCGCTGACGCCCGCCGTCGGCCGGCTCATCCCCGCGTTCGGGCTCCCAGCCCGCAGCGAGCTCCTCCAAAAGCACGCGCCATCGCTCGCAACACGTCTGGCTGTCGTACGCCTCTAACAGGGCCGCGTACGCATTCTCGCCCAAGACCCGGCAACGCTCGCCGTCGTCGCGCAACTCCTCGATGATCCGCACGAGCGCGTCCGAGTCGCCCTGACGAATCGTCATCCCACAATCGTGCTCTTCCAGCACACGCGACAGCTCGCTCGTCGGGCTGCCGATGAACGCGCACGGCCGTCTCGCCGCCATCACCCCGAAGAGCTTGCAAGGCACGATCATCCCCTCGGCCCCCTCCAGCAGGCTCGCCAGATGTAGATCCGCGCAGCTCAAGGACTCGTGCAGCCTCTCCAAGGGCTGATACGGCGCAAGCACGCAGTTGCGCAGGCCGTGGGCCTCGACGAACGCCTCGGCCTCTTGCTTCTTCTTCCCCCCGCCGGCGAAGACGAACCGCACGCGATCGTCGTCCTTCAGCTTCTCAGCCGCCCGGCACATCGTGTCCACGTCGTGCGCGAGACCGAAGTTGCCCGAGTACATCACGACGAACTTGTCCCCGAGATCCCACTCCTTGCGGTATGGATTGTCCGCGTGCTCGATCGGCCCGCCGACCTGCTGGGTCGCCCAGACGCCGATCCGCCGAACGTTGTCGCCCGCCGCGCCATGATCGCGCACGCGCTGCTCCATGCAGCGCCCCAGCACAACGGTCCGGTCGGCCCTGCGCAGACAGAAGCGGTTGACCGCCGTGAAGAATCGCGTCGCGAGGCCTTTGGGCTTCATCACGCCGCAGGCGACGGCGACGTCGGGATACAGATCCATGACCCAGTAGACGAAGCGGGTGCCGCGCAGCAGGCGCATCAGCCAGCCGACCACCGCGATAAACGGCGGGGTCGTGAAGCAGACCACCACGTCGTAGCGCTTGCCGAAGATCGCCCGCACGCCCGCGGCGAGGTAGAACAGCCCAAAGTCCGCCACCCGCGCGACGATCCCCGCCTTGCCGAACAGGCTCTTGCCGACGCGGACGATCTCGACGCCATCCACGGTCTCGCGCTTGGGCAGTGCGGCCCCCTTCTGGCCGTAGAGGCTGCGGCTGGCGATGGCGGTGACCTGGTGCCCGTGGTTGACGAGGTGGCGTGCGAGGTCGTGGGCGTGCTGTGCGGTCGCCGCGACGTCGGGGTGGTTGACCTGGTTGAGGATGAGGATTCTCATAACGAAAAGATCAAGCCACTGAGCGACGTAGCGACGAAAAGGCAGGCGGATAGAGATCCCAGCGCAAGCCCGTACTCGACGAATAGAGGCCCTGGCGCAAGCCTCGGCTCCGTATGGCATTCCTCAATCCTGCTCGACAACTCGACACCTTTTCGCCTCCTATCATCGGTGTATCGCCGGCAAGAGTGGACCGGACTCAAGCATATCCCCGTACACAGCGGGGACGGATAATGTGCGGTGGTCGCCTTGATCTATTGCGCTTGGCAATAATATGTGCGTGCCCAGACGCACTCTCATGCCGGTGTTTCTCCGGGGCTCCGGCTCGGCGACCCTGCATGAGCTTGTCGCGGGCCTCGTCTTCACCCTCCTCGCCTCGGCCTTCGCCTTCTGGAAGGGATTCCTGCTCGCGGCGATCGCCTTTGCACTCGCCGGGGTGCTGTGGGGCCTGGCCAAGGCGAGGCGCAGGAATCGTCCGGCGGTCGATCTCGACACAGGTCGCGAGCACAAGCGCATCCGCCCGTTCTTCGTCCAACCCGAGGCCAACCGTGATCGCCTGATCGCCGCAAGCGCAGGCGCGTGTGCTATTGGAGGCGTCATCCTCCTCATTTCGGCGATCGCGGGGGGCGTTCAAGCCAGCCGGGCGGAGAAAGAACGCGAGCAGCAGGCGGCCGGGATCGAGGACAACATCGCCCAGGCCCGGAACGACGTGGCGGAGCTCAAGAACGAAATGGCCGACATCAAAGAACAGCTCCAGCCGGTCGTCGACGACATCACTGCCCGTCTGCGCGAGGAGGAGGCCGGGAACAACCGGCTGTCGCTCGAACTGTCCTGGGCGATCGACGAACCCGACGAGTTGCGTGACCTTGTCGAGAGCGGCCTACTCGAGCAGGCACAGAGCGGCCTCGACGCGGGGCAAAGCGCCGATGAGGTCGTCGACGAGTTGCGGCGGGGCAACCCGCGCGAGCTGCTCGTGTTTCTCGTCAGGAAGGCCGAGGAGGACGACGCTAAGCTGGCCGATGCCCAGCAGCGCTCAATCGAGCGCCACCGCGAGATCGCGGCGATCGCTTATCGCCTGGGGGAGATCGATCTGGCGGAACAGTCCCTGCTTCGGATCCTCGAAGTCACGCCCGATGATCTTGGCGCGATTAACGAGATCGGAAACGTCCACAAGCTCCGAGGAAACTGGGCGCAAGCTCAGGCAAGCTACCAGAGCATCCTCAAGCTCACTCAAGAACCGGTGTGGAGAGCCTTAGCGTTCAGTGGCCTTGGTCAAATCGCGCGGCGAAATGGCGACTTCAACGCTGCAAGGGATTACCACCAGTGCTCGCTTGCGATCCAGGAGGACCTTGGACGGGGAAAAGGCGTATCGGTCGAACTCCTTCAATTAGGCCTTGTTGAGAAGGAGCGTGATAATTGGCCTATTGCCGAGTACTACTTTTTGCGTTCCCTCGATGTCGCAGAACAACGTGCGACCGACGAGAGATTGGAACCGCACGACCTAGTTCGCGTCAAACAAAGCCAAGCGGCGGCCCTCGGCAACCTCGGGTCAATCGAGCAGATGCGTGGCAACCTCGATCTCGCAGAAAGCTTCCACACACGATCGCTGGCAATCAACTATGTGATCGGATTCAAAGAGAACATGTCTGCAAATCTTAACAACCTTGGCCTTATCGAGATAGATTATCGTAATTATGAAGCTGCGGAGGACTATCTCATGCAATCGTTGGCAATAGATGAAGAACTCGGGGACAGAGATGGAATGGCTCACACCCGGCTCAGCCTCGCAATTATGCGAAAAGAACAAGGAAACATGAAAGAGTCGATCGCGCATGCCCAGGCTGCCTACCGCCTATTCGCCGAACTCGAAATGGCAAGCGACCGTGAGTTTATGGCGGTCTATATTAACTATCTTGAACAACTCGATGCAACTACTAAAGGACTGGTGCATCCTGCGCATTGATGCAATTGAATGCCAGATAGCGTTACTCGTATGTGCCAGAAAAACACTCTGGTACTCCAAAATCTTTCTATTCCAGTGTTTACACTGCTGGGCGAATCCACCTCTTACGGCCGGCCGGCCTTGCGATTCTCGCGGAACCACTCGATGGTCTCTTTCAACCCCTCCTCAAACCCCATCTTCGCCTCCCACCCAAGCAACTCTCTCGCCCGCGACGTATCCAAACACCTTCTCGGCTGCCCATCCGGCTTGCTCGGATCCCACCGGATCGCCCCCACCTCGCGCCCAGCCTCGGCCAGCCCTGTCAGCCGCACGATCAGCTCCGCCAGATCCTTGATCGTGATCTCGAAGCTCGCCCCGAGATTGATCGGCGTCGGCTCATCCATCACCTCCGCGGCCCGCAGGATCCCCTCCGCCGCGTCCTCGACGTACAGAAACTCGCGGCTGGCGCTGCCGGTCCCCCAACACTCGATCGAAGTCTCGTTCCGATCCTGGGCCTCCACGCACTTGCGGATCAGCGCGGGGATCACATGGCTCGTGTGCAGGTTGAAGTTGTCCCGCGGCCCGTACAGATTCACCGGCAGCACAGACGCGCTCTTCAATCCGTACTGCCGCTGATACCCGTCGAGCATGACCATCGCGGCCTTCTTCGCGATTCCATACGGCGCGTTGGTCTCCTCCGGATACCCCTCCCACAGGTTCTCCTCCTTGAACGGCACGGGGGTGAACTTGGGGTATGCGCAGATCGTCCCGACCTGCACGAACTTGCCCAGATTCACCCGCCGGGCGTGCTCGATCAGGTGCAGCGCCATGGCCATAT
>JAJDDM010000127.1 GCA_029260315.1 Phycisphaerales bacterium
GGGGCTCGATGCTACGATCGGTCGCGTGAACGACACGACGCTGTACGCAACAATCTTGGGGGTCACCGCTCCGTGGAAAGTGACGCGGGTCTGTAGTGGTCCACCGACCTTTGCACGCTGCGAAAGACGGTTCCCGAGCACTTCGATCACGACCGAAACAGCCCGATTCTGACCTCCGGGCATACATCTCCCCCGGACTCACTCGCTCTTTGTCAACTCGTCGACCGCCCTCAGCCCGCGCGACGCAACTCGACGACGGGCAAGTGCGCCCGACCGCCGACGTACCTCAACGCGAGCTCGGCTCTCTGTCCCGGCTCGCTGCTGCCTGCCGCCCTGGCAGTCCCTACCCGCCATGACCACGCATACCCGCTACGCCCTCTGCTGCCTGCCCCTCCCCACCCGCTGTGCCTACTCATGCCCGCCCATACCCGCTATGCTCGCTCAAACCCGGCGGGTGGTCAGCTTCCCAAGCTGAATGTCGTGGGTTCGAGTCCCATCGCCCGCTCCAATGCTTGCAATCCGGGAGCCCATGATGCTGCCCGCAGCCGCGTTCCCCTAGCCCAAGGGAGATACGCATGGGGCCGATTGGACGCCTTGGGCAAAGCAGTCTTCATCGGAGGCGGCGGTGCCGTACGTCCCTCTCTTCGACCGTCGGCCAGTCTCCGGCTGTGGGTCCCGAAAACCCCGTCCGGGGCTCCCAGCGTAGCTTTGACGGTACGCGTCCGGTGAGCCCATGGCTCAGCGCAGTTGACGCGACCTGCCGCCCTCGGCTACGCCTCAGGCTTCCGCTCGCGCAGCCTGCCACGCCCACGGCGTGAGCGCCGCGATCTCGGAGGCTGGCGTCGACGCGACCTTCATCAGCACGTCCTCGAGATACGCCTCGGGATCTGCGCCGCATTGCTTGCACGAGAGCACGAGCGAGTAGAGCCGGCACGCGACGTCGCCCCCGCGCTGGCTCCCGAAGACGAGCCAGTTCTTGCGACCGATCGCCAGGTGACGCAGGTCGCGTTCCGAGTCGTTGTTGTGGATCGGCAAGCGCGGGTCGTCGAGGAAGACCGACAGCGCCTTCCGCTGCGACATCAGGTACCCCAGTGCCTTGCCGAGCTTGCTCTTCGGCAGAGTCGACTTCAGGCGCTCGAGCCGATCGGCCTCGACGTAGATCGCAGCGACGATATCCCGCGACTTGGTCTCGCGCGCCACACGGCGCAGCTCGAGTTGCTCGTCACGATCGATCTCTCGCGCCTGCACGCGTTCGTTGATCGGTCGCTCGATCACAAAGAGCTCCTGCACGAGGCCCAGTAGCCGCTCGACACTTTCGGACCCCGTGTCCAGAGCATCCTTCAGCTTGCGCCGTGCATGCGCCCAGCAGCCCGCCCGCTTGGTCTCGTTCGTTCGAATCACCTCGTCGTAGCCGACATAGCCGTCGACGATCAGGGTTCCACTCCAGTCGCCGAGGAAGAGCTGCGGGCCGTCGCGGCCTCGGCCCGTTCGAAACTCGATCAGCGAGCGCGACGGCGCTCCCTGCCGGCGCAGGTTGCGCCAGCCCCAGGCGTAGCCCGTCTTCGTGCCCTTGCCGTCCTCCAGCCGCATCGTGACTGGCGTTTCGTCGGCGTGCAGCACGTCCTCGGCCAGCAGCTCCTGGCGCATCTGTGCCAGCACCGGCTGAGCGACGAGTTCATCGACCCGCACCAGCATGTCCCACATCGACTGTTTCGCGATCGGTTCGCCGTAGCGCTTGAAGATGCTCTGCAGCCGGTGCAGCGGCAGGTGGTCGTTGTACTTCGCCGTCGCGATGTGCGCGTAGACCGAGGCTTCGTACTTGCCGCCGTCGATCACCCCGTCGGGCAGCGCCGCGGTCTTCACGCCGTGTCCGTCCGGGCAGGCGTACTTCGAGCGCACGTAGCGCTTCACGACCAAGCGTGCCGGGATGATGTGGCCGCGCTCGGTGACGTCCTCGCCGATGCGCCGCATCGACTTGCCGCAACCGTCGCACTGGCGCTCGGCCTCGGCGACATCGAGTTCGATGGTCTCGCGCGGCAGGTGCGCGGGAAACGGAGCGCGGCCGTGACCGGGCTTCTTCGTCGGCTTCGAGCGCGCCGGCTCGGGTACCTCGACCGTCGCGGCCGCCGGCCCGTCTTCGAAGAAGCCGAGCTGGCCGGCTTCCATGCGCTCGGAGCGACGACCGAACATCCCTCGCTTCAGCAGCGCGTTCTCCTCGCGCAGGATCTTGACCTCCCGCGTGAGCGCCTCGTTTTGCTCGATGAGCTTTTCGAGCTTGGCTTCGATGTCGCGCGCAATCGCCACGCTTTTATCATCGGTAATGATCGCAGCGATGTGGACCGCGTTCAGGTCGAAACGAGTCGGGCGGCGTCGTCATGTGATAGCCGTCGCCTCGCTCCACGCAGGTCGATCCCATCAAGCACGAGCGCGAGCTCACTCGCCGAGAGTTCGAAGGCGCCTTTACCGCCTTCCGCTCGATCGAACACCCGAAACTGCCCGTGCTCGAGACGCTTCGCCAGCAGGCAGTATCCCGACCGATCCCACCAGAGCACCTTCAAGCGATCGCGGCGACGGTTGACGAAGAGGAAGAGGTGTCCCGATTGAGGATCTTCCTCGACCGTCTCGATGACCAGCGCCGCCAGCGTGTCGAAGGACTTGCGCATGTCCGTCGCGCCGCGAGCCACGAAGAGTCGCACCGACGGCGGCAGGTTCAGCACGAGAGCAGGACTCCGACCAGTCGGCGCAGCTCGCTCTCGTCGAAGCCGTGAGCCACGTCGAGCGAGAGGCCGTTCGTGAGCCAGACCTCGAACTTCTCGGCGCACGGCACCGGATCGGGGACGACCTTGACCGGCGCGAGCAAGACGGAGGCCGCAGCCTTCGAGGGAGCTTTCCGCCTCGCGGCGTCATCTCCCAGCTTGCGCCGCCAGTACAGCAGCTTCGCGTACGCCACGCCTTCCAGCTTCCCGAAGGCTGCCAAGCTCAGGTCTGACTTCTTCCAGCGAACGAACAACTCCCGCATCTCTTCGGCTCGCGACATCGGCGGCCTCCTTTCTGGCAGCGATCATCGCGGGCGTCAGGGGCCAATCAAGCGGCGCTGACCATGGGGCGACCGGACGCGTACTCTTCCAGTACAGCAGCTTCTGGTAGCGGACGCCTTCGCGCGCCGCAAACGCTCGCAGCGTAGCCGTCCGGTGATCCCATCCCGCCGCGAGGTTGACTCGACTGCGGAGCGTTCGGCTCAGTCTGCCCGGTTGCGTGCGCCCCACGCCCAGGGCGTCAAGCTCGCGATCTCCGAGGCCGGCGTGGAGGCGACGGCCATGAGGACGTCGGCGATGTACGCCTCGGGGTCGACGTCGTTCTGCCGACAAGAGAGCATCAGGCTGTAGAGCCGACAAGCGACCTCGCCGCCGCGTTGGCTCCCGAAGACCAGCCAGTTCTTCCGACCGGTCACGATGTGCCGCAGGTCGCGCTCGGCGTCGTTGTTGTGGATCGGGACGCGAGCATCTTCGATGCAGACCGTCAGGGGCGCGCGCTGGTTGAAGAGGTAGGTGAGCGCCTTGCCCAGCTTCGACTTCGGCAGGGTCGTCTTCGCGCTGTCCAGAAGCGCCGCAGCGGCGTAGACCCGTTCGATGATTCGCGACGACACGCGAGCGCGGATCTCTTCGCGCAGCGCGAGCCCCCGCTCGCGATCGAGCTTCTCGATGCGGCCGTTTACCGCTCTCTCCACCCGGAAGAGTCGGGCCATCTCACGCAGCACCAGCGCGGCCTCCTTCGAGCCCACGTCCAGCGCCTCCTTGAAGTAGCGGCGCGCGTGCGCCCAGCATCCGGCGCGACGGATCCCGTTTCGCTCGCAGACCTCGTCGTAGCCCGAGTAGCCGTCCACGACGAGCGTCCCGGACCACTTCCCCAAGGAGTCGTTCGGGCCGTCGCGCCCGCGGCCCGGTCGAAACTCCACCAGCGCCTTGGGCTGCTCCACGTCCCGCAGGCT
>JAJDDM010000128.1 GCA_029260315.1 Phycisphaerales bacterium
CACCTACGACCGCGACCGCGCCATCCGCCCCGAGCACATCGACGCCGTCCACGCCCTCCAGCGCTGGGTCGAGGACACCCTCGCCCCCCGCGGCGTCACCATCCAGCCCGGCAAAACCGCCGCCGTCAGCCTCTACCACCCCGACACCGCCTACCTCAAGTCCCTCTGCCCCATGCTCGAACAGGCCTGCGCCGCCTGCGGCTGGCCTTTCCGCATCTCCATGACCTGGCTCTACATCAACTGCGACCTCGCGTTCGTCTCCAAGGGCACCGCCGTGGACCTCTGGATCGAATCCACCGGCATCCCCGCCTCGGACATCCTCGCCATCGGTGACACCGAAAGCGACCTCGCCGTCCGCGAGCGCGTCGCCACCTTCGCCTGCCCCGCCAACGCCCAGGACGCGATCAAGGCCCAGGCCGACTTCGTCGCGACCAAACCCGAGATCGAGGGCGTGCTCGAGATCCTCGAATGGGCCCATTAGAGGCCCTGGCGCAAGCCCGGGCTCGTTGGACTTACCCAAGCACAAGCACGCTCGGACTTCGCGCAGCCCCACACCCTCGCACCGTCAACGCCTCCCAACCATCCCGCACAACCTCAAAGCCCAGGCTCGCGCCAGGGCCTCTACCCTCCCCCATGCACCCCGACGACCACGTCTGCCTCTGCTTCCGCGTCTCCCTCCGCAAGATCCGCACATACCTCAACCGCGAGGACCCGCCCGTCCCCTCGCTCATCTCCGAGTGCCTCGGCGCCGGCACCGGCTGCCAATGGTGCGTCCCGTTCCTCAAACACCTCCACGCCCAGCACCAACGCGGCCAAACCCCCGACCTCCACATCAGCCCCCAGCGCTACGCCGAGGCCCGCACCGGCTACCACAAGTCCAACTCCCGCGATGAAGGCGTCGTCCGCCAAGCCACTGAAACCGAGGCAGAACACGAACGCCCGAACGAATAAATCGCACCCGCCCGATCCGAAAGAGGAACCAATCCACTTCAACACGACTCCGCACCACCTCCCACTGGCCTCCCGCCCGCTGCCTTTCTGCCTGCTGCCTCCTGCCTCATCCCAAAAAAACCGCCACCCGGCAGCACATGGCCACCGGGTGACGGGAAGGCTAGGAGACCCCATCTATACGCACCCCTACCAGCCCCCGGTTCGGGTCATGGGCTCACTTCCTGCAGGGTTTCGTTGTAGTACTCGCACCGCTCGATCTCGCTCTGGATGTCGCTCGGCATCGTCAGGCTGATCTCCGCGGGATCGGTCAGCTCCATCTTCCCCCGCAGCTCATGGGCGCTCACCCGGTACGCCTGCTCCCAATCCACGTCGAAGCTCCCGCACGCACGCCCCTTGTGCGATCGCAACTGGTCCCCCTGCCCCATGGGCCAGCGGACCGCCGCGCTCACCTTCACCCGCACCGGCTGCCCCTGGATCTCCTCCTTCACCCCCACCGGCTGGTGGATCACCCCGAACGCCCCCGGATGGCACTTGAACGACACATGCAGATCCCGGGCCCCCCGATGGCTGAAGAACTCGCCATCCGCCGGGCGCAGATGCACAACCGCGTCGCACGGGTGTGCGTACCGATTCTCGTAGTAGATGCTGATCTCCGCCTGGAGCTGCCCGTCAGCGCCCTGCGCCACCCGCACCATCGGCTTGAAGCACAGCCCGTCCTTCTCGAAGTAATCCTCGCCGACGGCCCGCTTCAGATCATCGCCCAGCCGATCGCGGAACTTCGTCACATACACGAACGCCAGCAGGCTCGCTCCCGCCAGCACCAGCGATGCGACCTGGTGAAACCCGATGCTCGGCAGTAGATTGGGCACCAGATCCGGCGCGACCAGCCAGGAGAAGAACCCCCACGCCGCGCCCAGCGCGAACAGGACACAAATCGCCGTGTCCCAACGGCATGGCATATCACCCCCTGCCCGACTCCCACAGAATCGGCGCGGCCGCCCTGCCCAGCATACCAGAATCTCAGCCGCAGGTTGGGGGAAACCTCGGAAAAACGAGAGGCCCCAATCGCGCCTTGTGAACACCAAGCGGTGCTGGCCCTAGTTCATACGAATCAACAATGACACCTGTTGGACGTTTCCGCATTCAAGAAGGTCACGCGGCTACCAACGTTGAATCCGCTCCAATGCGATGGAGGCTATTCCGAATCGTTCTCGTCATCGACATCGCCGTCGTGCATCTTCCGCCCTGTAACAATTACCGCCACAATACTCACGACGGTCGTCGAGCCGAGAGTACCAGCAAGCACTGGGTGCCCGTTCGTGCCTAGGTAAATGCTTCCTGCAAGAAAGGCCATAGCGACGCCGGCGCCGAGAACTTGACCGCGACGGACTTCGACTCTCATGAGAGTCGCATCTCTCACCTGAGCATCAATGACTTTGGTCTCAAGGCTGTGGCGGTGTTGCTGCTCAGCTTTCGCCCGATCCATGATGTAGCCCGGCAACTCCGGATCGATCTCTTTGTAGTGGGCCAACGTATCCGGTGATGGGAGCGGACCCGAATGCGCCTTGAGATCCACATTCGTTATCGTTGATCCAACAGCAGCGCCGGGGAACGGCGGGCCGATCACGTTCGGTGTCTGTTGCGGCGTGCCCGCGAGAGGATCGCCAACAATCTGCGACGGTTCCCCAGAGGATGGATTGGCACTCTTGCCGGAGTTTGTTGGAGATGGAGGATCTGTCATCTTCTGGAAGTTTGTCCAAAGCCGAATGCATGGCGCCACACAGATCTACACCGACATTGCCCCAGTCTAGTGCCATCGCCTCTGCATCGTTCTTGGGTGCAGGCGATACGAACACAATCCTAGCAGGCTTCTGCTGCCACCAAGTGAACAGCGAAGCAACACCGCGATAGTAATTGTCCCACCGCATCTCGGCCACTGAGAACCTCCAACACCGAAAAGTGTACCCCGTCAACTCTTGTTCGGTTCGCACAACCGATCGGTTCAACAACTCGTGACGACGCGATTCGTGACGACGCGATCGCCGTTCTCTCGACAAAGTCCGATCACTGCTTGCGTGTCGCGAACGCAGCGAGGCATCCGAACGGCACCGGACTGGGACTCGAACGCCTTGTCTCCAAATAGCATTCGGTACCAGGCATTCCCGGGCAATCTGAGCCGCCTTACTCGTCCAGCGTCCGCAGCGCCAGCCCATGCTCGCCCAGCCGCTCGCGAACCTCGATCAGGCTCGTCGTCCCGAAGTTCTTCACGCCCATCAGCTCGGCCTCGGTATGGCTCGCCAGGTCGCCCATCGTCTGGATGTTCAGCATCTGCAACGCCTTGCGCGCCCGCACCGAGAGCTGCAGATCGCCCACAGGACGCCCGAGCACCGTCTCCTTGCCCGTCCCCTTGAGCTGCTCCATGATCTGTCGGCGTGCCGCGCGATGCGCGTCCTCGAGCCCCTGGCCCAGCCGCAGATTCCTCGCGTCGAGCATCTTCTTGATCTCTTCGAGGCTGCTCTCCCCGAAGTTCTTGTAGCTCATCAGCTCCGCCTCGGTGATCTTCAAGAGATCGCCCAGCGACCGGATGTTCATCTTCTTCAGGCACGTCCGCGCCCGCACGCTCAGCTCAAAGTCCGTCACCGGCGTATCCATCAGCGCCCGGCGCTTCACCAGATCCCGATCCGGATCCTCCTCGATCACCATGTCCTTGCTCGCCCGCACGTCCTTCAGGAACAGGTTCGCCCGCGCGTGGTTCGGCTTGGTCTCCAGCACCTGCCGCAGACACCGCTCGGCCCGCACATAGTCCCCCTGATCCTCGTACACCACCGCGAGATTCATCAGCGCGTTCAGGTGCGCCGGCGCCATCTCCACGCACCGCTCGTACATCGCGACCGCCTCGTCCTCCTCGCCCAACAGATCGAGGTGGTACGCCAGCTTGAACATCGCCTCGGCGTTCGACGGATCCGCGTTCACCGCCCTGCGCAGCTCGATCACCACATGCTCGCGCTCGCCCGTGCTCTCGGCGTTGATCGCCGCGATCAGATGCGACTGCGCAGCCTTCTCATCGCCCCTGCTCGCCCCGATCACCGTGTCCATCGGATCGTTCGCCATCGATACCTCCCGTAAACCGAACAGGATTGTAGGACGCACCACCGCAATCCTCAACCGCCCGCGTCGCTCTCCATCGTCGCCTCGAGGCCGGTCTCGCCCACGCCCTTCACCAGCTCAATCCGCCGCCAGGGCCCCCTCAAAAACCGCCCCAGCATCACCAGCCCCAGCATCACGATGTACACGCTCGCCGCGATCCAGGGCCCCACCGACCCCAGCCCAGGCGCAACCTCGATCATCAAAAGCCCGCCCCCCACGATGAACGCCCACGAAAGCATCACCGTCACCACGCCCGGCCAGATCGTGTCCCCCGCCCCCCGCAACGCGCCCGAAAACGTGATCGCCGTCGCGTCAAAGAGCTGAAACACCGCCGCCGCGACCATCACCAGCGACCCGATCCGCACCAGCTCATCGATCTGCGCCGGATCCAGATCCGCCGGCGCAAAGAACCGCACCAGCGGCTCGCGAAAGACCACGAACCCCAGCGCGCACAGCCCCATGTACCCCAGCGTCAGCCGCAGCCCCAGCCACGCCCGCTTGGCCGCCAGATCCGGCCTGCCCATCCCCATGCACTTACCCACCACCGCCGTCACCGCGATCGAGATCCCGATCGCAGGCATGAACGAGACATGCATGTACCGCAGCGCGATCCACCCCGCCGTGTTCGCCAGCTTCCCCGCGCTCACCGCCTCGGGCGACGTCACCGCGACCCCCAGACGCTCGGCCGCCCCGATCTTCCCTGCCAGCGGCACCAGAATCACCAGCAAGAGCGCCCAGCAGATGATCTCGTTGAACATCATGAACCCGCCCGGCCAGCCCAGCTTGAGCACGTCGCGAATCGCCGCCCGATCCGGCTTCATCGCCCCGCGCGTCGCGAACCGCGCATTCATCCGATGCCCGAGGAACACGCTCAGCGGGATCGCAAGCTCGACCGCCGTCCCCACGATCGTCCCCACCGCGGCACCCGCGACCCCCATCGCCCCGATCCCCAGCGCCCCCGCGACCGCTCGCCCCGCCTGCCCAATCGCGTCCAGCACCCCGATCCCCGTGTACGGAAGCCCCGCCTCCCCGAAGATCAAGACCACGTTCGCCAGCGCGTTCACGACGTTCCCGACGATCGCCGCGACCATCACCACGCCCGCCTTGTGCATCCCGTAGAAGTAGTTGCTCAACCCCCGCGTCGCCACCGTCAAGAACGCCCCGAACACCAGGATCTGCCCGTACGACGACTCGATCGCCACGATGTCGTCGGCGTGCCCCAGATGCCGAAACATGAACGGCAAAACCAGCCCGTACGGAATCAGAATCAGCCCCCACGCCCCCGACAGCCACAGCGCCGTCCACCCATACGCTGGCCCACGCTCCGCACGCCCCGCCCCCAGGTTCTGCGACACATATGTGTTCACCACCGTTAAGACGCCGAACATGAACGAGATCGGCAGCCACGCCGCCACGCCCCCGTTGCCCTGCGCAGCGATGTAGATCGGGCTCGGCGGATCGATGTGCGCCACCATCTTCGCGTCGATGAACTGCATCACCGTGTAGCTGGTCATCGTCACGACGCTCGGCATCGCGATCCGCAGCATCTCCACCAGCGGCCGCGCCGCAGACTCCTCCACCGCCCCGCATTCCGGACACGAACCACCCGCACCGATCGCCGAGAGATCACACCCGCATGTCGGACAACGGCGCATGGATACCTGTTTCTCGTCCGATGCCATCTGTGATCCATGCTGTGCCGGCCGCCCAGATCCGGGCCGCCCGCCGTGGGGCCAATGCTAGGCCAGAGCCCGCGTTAGGCCGACGCCCAAGCTAGGCCAGAGCCCAAGCTGGAGCATCTTCGATAATCGCATTGCGAGTTTGGGGTGCCGTGGTCCGACGAGGCTCTGCGAGGAAGGCCACGCGAGCCGCCGGCGATACCCGAACGGAAAGGCTGTTTGAGAGCGCATGGCGGTGTCGGCGTGGCCTTCGCTCGAAGACTCGCTCAGACCACGGCACCCCCAAACGGCCTGCTCCGAAACGCTACGCGATCACAAAGACCGCTCTAGGCCGACGCCCAAGCTAGGCCGACGCCCGCGCCCCTCCCGCCGACCGCGCCATCGCCAGCCGCACCGTAAGCCGAATCGCCTCCACCATCGAACTCTCGCTCGCCGCGTTCCGCCCCGCGATATCGAACGCAGTCCCATGATCCGGGCTCGTCCGCACCGCCCCCCGCCCATCACCCAGCCCCAGCGTCACGTTCACCGCCCTGTCCCAATCCAGCAGCTTCACCGGAATCAGCCCCTGGTCGTGGTACATCGCCACCACCAGATCGAACTCCCCCGCCAGCGCCCGCTGGAAGATCGTGTCCGCCGGGAACGGCCCGCGCACATCCATCTCCCCCTCCTGCGCCAGACTGATCGCCGGCTCGATGATCCGCTCCTCCTCATCCCCCATCTCCCCTGCCTCGCCCGCGTGCGGGTTCAGCCCGCACACCGCAATCCGCGGCCGCGCGATCCCCAACTCCAAGCACGCCGCGAACCCCAGATCGATCACCTCATGCACGCGCCCGATCGTCAGCACGTTCCGCACATCCATCAGCGCCACATGCGCACTCGCGAGCACGACCTTCAGCCTCGGCGAGACGAACATCATCGCGCTCCGCCGCGCCCCGAACCGCGTCGCCAAGAGCTCGGTGTGCCCGGGATACTTCCCCCGCCCCGCCAGACTCCACGCCTTCTTGCTGATCGGCCCGGTCACGATCCCGTCGGCGGCCAGCGGATCGCCGCCCTCCCGCATCGCATCGCGGATCGCCGACTCCACGAACTGAAAGCTCATCTCCCCTGACCGCTTCGACGCCGCCCGGCTGAACCCCGCGCGATCGGACGCCCGCACCAGTACCACATCTTGATCCACCGCCGAGGCGATCAGCCGCTCATCCGCCTCCACGCTCCACCAGTACGCCTTGATCCCCGCCTTTTCCGCGGCGTCGCCCATCGCCGACTCCGCTCCATACACCCGAAAATGGGCCAGTTTGCGCAACTCCGGGCGTGCCAACGCTTTAGCGATGATCTCCGGACCGATCCCCCCGGGATCTCCCATGCTGATCGCAATCACCGGACGATGTGGTCGTCTCGCTGGCACATGAAATAGTAGATTCCACGCCGCGCCGGAAACCCCCCGCTCCCCGATCCCGAATGAAATGTCGGCGTCTTCTCGCCGTTTGTCACCAGATCGTCATCTGCGACCCATCAGCCTTTGTATGATGCCTCCGGATTCGGAGAGCATCGGAGCGAGTTGGCGGAGGATCCGCCGCGAGGGTGCAATGAGAGCCAAGAGGACAACCCACCCTCGCCCCGTCCACCTCGACGGCGCACAAGACTGGACCGAGCCCGGCAGGGTTCAAGCCGTCTATGCCGAGTGCGTCCGCATGATCGCCCGCGCCCGCGACGTCGCCGTCGACCTGCGCGACGTCCGCCTCATGGACTCCAAGCTCATCGCCTGCCTCATCGCCATCCGCCGCGAGGCCGCCCGCCGCGGCACCCACATGACCATCCTCGCCTCCGACGTCGCCACCAAGTGGATGGACACCTGCCACGTCCGCCGCTTCCTCGAAACCTGACTCCCTCACAGGCCCGACCCCATCGCAGGCCTGACCGTGAGGGAGGGCGTCTACCCCATTCCTTCACACACCTCAAAACGGCGTGTCCACACGCTCACACCCGAACCGCACAACCACCAGCTCGGTGCCGTGGCCTTCGGCGGTTCTGCGACGAAGGCCACGAGAAGGCTCAAGGGCCGCGAAACGTGCGTTGACCGCACCAGGTGACAACCCTCGTCAACTCAGGTGAATAACGCCTGCACATCCGAAGGCGGCCGTTCCACTCAAGACCACGCTGCATCCCGGCGTCCAAGGCTCGCGTGCTCACGCACGCGGCTCCGACCGGGCGACCAGCCCGCATCACGCCAAGGCCTCCCTCAGCCTGGTGCCATGGCCGCGGCTTTGCGCGGCTCTGCCCTTTCGCCCAAACCGCTGACTTACCAGCAACAGGCATCCCGTCCCACCGGTCGCTCAACCACCAGTGCAAACCACATTGTCCGCCCGACCACCAGCCCGGTGCCGTGGTCTTCGTCGGCTCTGCGACGAAGGCCACGCGTCCGCGGCGCGCGCCCTCCATCACAGGCCCAACCGTCAGAGCGCTTTGCGTCAACTGGCGGAGAACTCGAACGAATGCGGATGACCGAGTGACATGCCACCAGCCGTGGCTTTGCACGGCTGGTGCTTCTGGGAGATCGCCATGAAGCACCAACCGCTCAAAGCAGCGGTTGGTGGCACGACGCGAGACACGCGCGCAAGCATCCTGCCGCGAAGCGCTTGTGACAAACGACGCAAATGGCTCTCACGCACGCGACTCTGAAGCTCAGGCGCCAGCAAGCTCAAGGCACCATTTGGGGCCGGCGATGGTCTTGCCTGCGATCACGACCGTGTGGGCGAACCTGCCTCGCTGCCTGGGGGTGATCGTGCTCCACGGCACGCTCGCGGGAGTCAGGCCCACCAGCCGCCCGATCCCGGTGGGGCGCAGGTGCAGAGAGGACTCATCGACGCTCACATGGAACGAGAATCCGAGGTTGACGATGCCGGCCTTGAAGCTCTGGTACCGCCTGGTCACCGCGTCGGGCGCAGGCTCGATCGGCGGGTGGGCCTGGGCGATCGGTTTCCACAGACCCCCGATCGCGAGGCGCAGCACCAGCGGGATCACGACCAGATCGAGGGCCACGACGAACGCGATGATGATCCAGAAGGTGTTGGGCATGGGCTCGGGCTCTTGTTGGCAATCGGACCGGCGAGCTTGCGATCGCTCAACTGCCGTCGAGCTCGGCCTGGTAGCGCTTCATCACGCGACCGCGCGTCAGCATCGCGACCGGCGCGGGGTCTGGGCCGGAGGAGACGACGCACAGGCTCGCGGTATCCGACATCGCGAACTTGTCCAGCACGCGGTCCAGCGACTCGTGCGGCTCGATCGTCGGCAGATCCTCGCGGATCAGCTCGGCGACGAGCAGCAGGGGGATCGCCTCGCGGTCGATCAGGGCGGTGCGGATGTCGGCGCCCGCGACCATGCCGACATACCGCCCCTCGGCGTCGACGACGACGAAGTCCGGCAGGTTGTAGGTCGCCTGCACGCCGATGAGCTTGGCGAGCGGGTCCGAGGCGTAGATCGGCTCGTGCGGGAGGTCCACGGTCTCGCACTCGCTGGCCCGGATCTTGCGCAGGACGGTGAGGTCGCGGGCCTGCCCCACGCGCACGCCGGCGCGGCGGAGCTTGTAGGTGTAGATCGAGTCGCGCTCGATGAGCTGGGCGATGACGGTGGCAACGGCGGCGGCGAGCATGATCGGCAGCACGACGAACGGGTTGCGCGTCAGCTCGAAGAGGATGAGGATGGCGGTGAGCGGGCCGTGGGTGGATGCGGCGACGACGGCGGCCATGCCGACCAGCGCGTAG
>JAJDDM010000129.1 GCA_029260315.1 Phycisphaerales bacterium
ACGATGCATCGGCTGGCTCAAGGAATGCCGGCGTCTGGCCACTCGATACGAGAAGCTCGCCACCCACTACCTGGCCATCGTGAAGCTCGCCATGATCCAACGCTGCCTGAGACTTCTGGAGCCGTCAAACAAAGCCTAGTAGCATCGCACATCGTTGGGTGGGCGCAGGATGAGCGCAACCGAATGAACCCGTGCAACGGTCTGTGTCTGTGCGCAATACATGATCGCGCCTTTGATGCAGGAATTGTGGATATAAACGAATCGTACATCATCCAAATCACTGGCAGGTGCGTACTCGCGCGAACTCACCGCGCGGCTCGCGATATGTTATTTCGATTTGACGGAAAATCAATTGAGCTTCCCGAGCGTTGGCAGCCTGATCACCGTCTGCTTGCGCGACGTCGAGAGTTGATCGGATTGTCCGCATAAAGAGAGGGTAGAGCGATGAACCAACTCGCCGAAAGTGACGCTCTGGTTCAGGTTGCCATCAATCTACAGAAGACTAAGACGCTAATGGAGACTTCGGGGCTTCAGGAGCGACATTGGGATGCATATTGGAAGCTGTCTGAGGCAATTTGGAGTCTCGAAAAGGCCACGGGACTCAGTGCACCTGAGCTTCGAGACAACGCGGATCAGGTTTAGCCTCCGCTGTCTTGCAATCGATCCAACTTGATATCGCGTCAGAATGGAAGTGCATGGAGTACCGGCACCGGCACACTTGTGCCAATGGTCAGGTAGTGCCGGCGACGAGGCGACAGTTCTGGCAGGCGAAGTTTGAGCAGAATGTCCTCCGAGACCGCCGGGTGGTCAGGGCGTTGCGGCGTGAAGGATGGCGGGTCTTGACTGTCTGGGAGTGTCAGACGAGCGACAAGGAGAAACTGGGCAGAAAGCTGGAACAGTTTGTCGAGGCCATGTCGGATAACTCAAAGTAGTCGGACCGAGCTCGCTCCCCGCCGTCTCAAGAGTGGCGCGGCTGCGACGCCGAAGACTTCTTCGCCTACCTCGACCTCTTCGCCGCCGGCTGCTGACCCGCACCATCACAGGCCCAACCGTCAGGGCGGGCGTCTACCGTTCCTCCATCCCCCTCCTCCCCCTTCATGCCCCGTGCGTCATGCGACCACGACCAACATCCAGACGCCGGACTCGCGCCCTCGAAGGTCCAGGCCGCCCCGCATGACCTCCTCCTCTCGTCCGCCATCCAGGTGCGATAGCCCCGAATCCGCCCCGTTTCGACGCCGAAACAGCCCCAATCCCCGGCACCAAGCCTCCCCGTCCGTATCATTCTCAGTGGGAGGTCGCGTGCGCCACGCTATCGGACTCACCATCCTGGCCACGCTCTCAAGCGCCGTCGTCGCCGTCGCGATCGGTGCCGGCAACGACGGCGATCTCGCCCCCGCATCCCTCCCCGAAGTCGTCTTCCCCCCGGAGAACCCCTTCTCCGAAGACAAACGCGTCCTCGGCAAGATCCTCTTCTGGGACGAGCAGCTCTCCAGCGACAACACCGTCTCCTGCGGCACCTGCCACCAGCCTGCCTCCGCCGGCACCGATCCCGTCCCCGCACGCGACCCCGGCGCTGACAACACCTTCGGCACCGACGACGACGAGTTCACGTCCTTCGGCGTCATCGGCGCAGACGCCGCCAACAACTACCGCCCCGTCGCGCCCTTCGGCCTGGAGCCCCAGACGACGCCGCGCTCCACCAACCCCGCCATCACCGCGATGTACTACACCGAGCTCTTCTGGGAGGGCCGTGCCCCCAGCGAGTTCCGCGACCCCCAGACCGGCGAGGTCGTCATCCCCGTCGGCGGCGCGCTCGAGAGCCAGGCCGCCGCCCCCATCGTCTCCGATGTCGAGATGGCCCACGCCGACCGCGACTGGGACCAGGTCACAACAAAGCTCGAATCTGCTGTCCCCCTCGCGCTGGCGACCGAGATCCCCCCCGACATGACCGCCGCGATCGACGCGCACCCGCGCTATCCCGACCTCTTCGAGGCCGCCTTCGGCGACACGAACATCTCCGCCGCACGCATCGCCATGGCCATCGCCACCTACGAGCGCACCCTCGTCCCCGACCAGGCCCCCTGGGACCGCTTCATGGCCGGCGACCAGAACGCCATGACCCCCGCCCAGCAGCGAGGCTGGTTCACCTTCAGCAACTCCCGCTGCGTCTTCTGCCACGTCGCCCCCTGGTTCGCGTCCGACAGCTATGAGAACATCGGCCTGCGACCCCTCGCAGAAGACCTCGGCCGCTCTGAAGTCACCGGCGACCCAGCGGACCGCGGCAAGTTCAAGGTCTCCACACTCCGCAACGTCGGCCTCAAGTCCACCTTCATGCACACCGGCCAGTTCACCACCCTCGAAGAGGTCATCGCCCTCTACCAGGGCCCCGGCGCGCCCGGCAACGACAATCGCAATCTTGGTCTGCCGCTGCAGATCCCGCCGCAACTCCATCCGGGCGACCTCGTCGCCTTTCTCGCAGAAGCCCTCACCGACCCGCGCGTCGCCAACGAGCAGTTCCCCTTCGACCGTCCGACCCTCTTCACAGAACGCCCCGATGACGCTCCCCAGAACCTCGGCGGCGCAACCGCGGGCGCCGCCGGCTTCGTCCCCCGTGTCATTGCCATCGAGCCGCCCAACGTCGGCAACGCCGACTTCAAGATCGGCGTCGACCAGGCCCTCGCCGCCACCACCGCCTTCGTCGCCATCTCCCAGTCCCCGCCCGTCGACGGCGTCGTCCCCCCCGACACCCTCGAAGGCCCGATCACCACCCGAGGCCAAAGCCCCGGCGAGGGCTACGCCACCTTCCACTGGCCCATCCCCGCCGACCCTTCCCTCGACAACCAGGTCTTCTACCTCCAATGGCGCATCGACGACCCCGAAGCAGACGGAGGCATCGCCCTCTCCGACGCCATCCAGCTCACCCTCTTCTGCGGCGAGCGCTGCCCCAGCGACTGCCCCGCCGACCTCGACGCCGACGGCGACGCCGACGCCGATGACTTCTTCTTCTACCTCGACGCCTTCGCCACCGGCGATCTCAATATCTGCGACATCGACAACGACACCGACTGCGACGCCGAGGACTTCTTCGCCTACCTCGATCTCTTCGCCGCCGGCTGCTGACCAACCCTCCCCTCCGTGTCTCCGTGGCGATTCCCCCTCTTCCGACCCCGCGGCGATCCCCCCCTTCCGGCCTCGGCGCTTTACGAGACCCCCGCATCCCGTTAGCATCTCCCCCGTGCTCAAGCTCCCCGCCGAACTCGTCGCCCGCCTCCGCCCCGCCTACGACGGCCGCCCCGTCTGCGTCACCGGCGGCGCCGGCTTCATCGGCTCACACCTCCTCGACGCCCTGCTCGCCCTCGGCGGCGACATCACCGTCATCGACGATCTGTCCAACTCCTCGGCCCGGCACGTCGCCTCGCTCATCGAGATGGAGCCCGACCGCGTCCGGTTCGTCCACGGCTCGATCCTCGACGACGCCGCGCTGCGAGAGTCCCTTGAGGGCGCCCAGACCGTCTTCCACCTCGCCGCCATCGGCTCCATCCAGCGCTCGATCGAAGACCCCGAGCGCGTCCTCGCGGTCAACACCACCGGCACCATGCGCGTGCTCATGCACGCCAAGCAGGCGGGCGCACAGCGCGTCCTCGTCGCCGGCTCCAGCTCGGCCTACGGCAGGACGACCGAGCTGCCCAAGGTCGAGACCCTCAAGCCCGACCCGATGAGCCCCTACGCCGCCAGCAAGCTCGCCGCCGAGCAGCTCGCAACCGTCTGGGCCCACACCTTCAAGCTCGACGCCGGCACCCTGCGCTACTTCAACGTCTTCGGCCCGCGCCAGCCCGCCGGCAGCGACTACGCTGCGGTCATCCCACGATTCATCGAGAGCCTGACATCACGCCAGCGCCCCATCATCTTCGGCGAGGGCTCCCAGTCCCGCGACTTCACCTATGTCGCCAACGTCGTCGCCTGCACCCTCCTCGCCGGCGCACGCCCCGAGCCCCTGCGGGGCGAGGTCTACAACGTCGGCGTCGGCACACGCACCAGCGTCCTCGAGCTCGCCCGCCTGCTCACCGAGCTCATCCTCGACGGCGACGACGCTCCCGAGCCCGAGCACCGCCCCGCCCGCCCGGGCGATGTGCCCCATTCGGTCGCCGACATCACCAAGGCGACGCGCGAGCTGGGCTACAAGCCCATCGTCACGCTCCGTCAGGGGCTGCTCGAGACGATCGCCTGGTTTAACAAAGACGCCTCGCACCGCAAGAGCGACCAGCCCTCATGAGCACGCCGCGACCCTCGCTGGCATTACTCATCTCGGGCGTGATCGGGCTGGCGATGGTCGCGTGGAGTGTCCGCGGACGGGTTCGAGGCAGGTACTGGATCTGGCGTCACACCACGGCCTTCGGCCCACGCTCGCCCAAGCACCGATTCTGGCACCTGATGGCCCTCGGCGATTGGGCCCGCCGCATGCGCCGATTCCGCTGATGCTGTCCTCCCACGCTATCCTGCGATGCACGAGCATTCTCAGGGGAGCGGGACATGGCTGAACAAGAAGGCACCGGCGGCTTCGTCAGGGTGTTTCTCCCGGGCTTCGTGCTCGGCATCGTCATCGGTGCGGCGACCACCTTCGCCTTCTTCACCTACAACGAGCAGAGCACCCTCCCCAAGAATTCCACCGCCACACCTCCGAGCAACAGCGCGTCCACGCCACGCGAGATCGGCGAGTCCATCTCCCAAGACCCGTCCGAGCAGGACGACGCGGGTAAGGACACGGGCGAGCAGGGCTCCGGCGACGACCAGACACCCCCGCCCGACGACGGCTGAGCCCCCACCGGCGGGTAGCGCGCGGGTGGCGGCTTCGTTGGGAATACGCTCCAACGTATATGGCGCAGACCATCTATCTCGACAACGCCTGCACCAGCTTCCCCAAGGCCCCGGGCATCGACGACGCCGTCGCGCTCTTCCTCCGCGAGCGGGCCTTCAACCCCGCCCGAGGCGGCTATCGCGGCGCGATCGAAGCCGGGCGCATCATCGATCGCCTCCGCGAGCGCCTCGCCCGCCTGCTCGGCGTGCCCGCACCCGATCAGATCATCCTGACCAGCGGCTCCACCCACGCGATCAATCTCTCCATCCTCGGCCTCTTCGAAGATCGCCAGCCGATCGCTCCATCGCGCGTCGTCGTCACCACCATGACACACAACGCGATTACCCGCCCGCTCGCACGCCAGGAAAAACGCGGCGTGATCGAGATCATCGAGATCCCCGGCGACTCGCAGGGACGGATCGATCCCGCCGCCGTCCTCGACGCGATCGACGAACGCACCGCGCTGGTCTGCATGACCCACGCCTCCAACGTCTGCGGCACCATCCAGCCCGTCCGCGAGGTCGGGCGGGCGATCCGCGAGCGGAACCTGCCCACGCTCCTGCTCGTGGACGCGGCCCAGACCGCCGGCGTGCTCGACATCGACGCCGAACGCGACGCCATCGACCTGCTCGCGTTCAGCGGGCACAAGGGCCTGCGCGGCCCGACGGGCGTCGGCGGCCTCTGCCTCTCCGCTCGCGCGTTCGACACGGAAGGGGACGCCGACGCCCAGCCGCTCAAGCCCATCCTCTCCGGCGGCACCGGCGGCAACACCACCGAACAGGTCATGCCCGCAACTCTCCCCAAACGCTTCGAGCCCGGCACGCCAAACACACTCGGCGCCGCGGCCCTCCTCGCGGCGGTCGAGGCCATCTCGCCCGAAGAACGCACCCGCGCCCTCGACTACGAACGCGCACTCATCTTGCGACTGCGAGAGCGTCTGGATGGCGTCCCAGGAATCCGACTCATCGGCGCAGCGCGAATCGAAGATGCAACGCCCGTCCAATCGCTGGTGATCGAAGGGCTCGAGCCGACCGACGCCGCCGCGATCCTCGAACAGTCCTTCCACATCGCCGTGCGCGCCGGCCTCCACTGCGCCCCCCGCGCCCACGCAACGCTCGCCACGCTCGATCTCGGCGGCACCCTCCGCGTCAGCCCGGGCCCCACAACCACCGAAACCGAGATCGACGCCTGCGCCGACGCCCTCCGCGAGATCGCTCTCACCTGACGGTGCCGTGGTCTGAGCGAGTCTTCGAGCGAAGGCCACGTTTCGAGCAGCGACAGAGCCGCGCAGCCACCACCCCTAGAGCGGCCTCGTGGCCCGAACGAGTCTTCGAGCAATGACCACGCGATCGGCCCGGCGCGTACGCTCCGGCCATGTCCCAGCGCGACGCGACCGGGCGGATCGTCATCGCCGGCGGCACCGGCCTCATCGGGAGCCACCTGGCTCACTACCTCGCAGACCTCGCCTACGAGGTCGTCGTACTCTCGCGAACCCCGTCAGCACCGTCGAACTCCTGCCGAATCGAGCAATGGGACGCGCGCACGCCCGGCCCCTGGATCAGCTCGCTCAACGGCGCTCGCGCGATCGTCAACCTCTGCGGCCGCTCCGTCGATTGCATCAAGACCCCCGACCATCGCGACGAGATCCTGCGTTCGCGCGTCGAGCCCACATACGCACTCGGCCGCGCGATCCGCGAGGTCGAGAACCCACCGCCGGTCTGGGTGCAGATGAGCACGGCCCACATTCACGGCGACCCGCCCGAGCTGGTCTGCGACGAGGATGCAGCGCTGGGCACGGGCCTTGCGCCGGAGGTCGGACGGGCGTGGGAGCGCGCCCTCGACGAGGCGATCACGCCCGAGACGCGCGCCGTCGTGCTCCGCACCAGCTTCGTCCTCACGCCGGCCGGCGGCGCGCTCGCACGCCTCCGCCGCATCACACGCCTCGGCCTCGGCGGGTCCATCGCCGACGGACGCCAGGGCATCAGTTGGATCCACGTCCAGGACATGAATCGCCTGTTCGAACGCGCGATCATCAATGAACAGATGCAAGGCGTCTATCTCGCCACCGCGCCCAATCCCGTCTCCAACAGGGAGTTCATGCGCGAGCTCCGCCGGGCGATGCGCATCCCCATCGGCCTGCCCGCCGCGGCGTGGATGGTCCGCATCGGCGCGCCGTTACTGCTGCGCACCGACCCCGAGCTCGCCCTCTACGGGCGCTACTGCGTCTCGCGACGCCTCGACGAGGAGGGCTTCGAGTTCCAGTTCCCCGAGCTCGCGGGCGCGTTGCGAGACCTGCTCCGGCGCTGACGGGAGAGCGCTGAGACAAGAACGAAGCACCGAGCACGATATGGACAAGCGCCACGTCGCCCGCCTCGCGCGATACAGTGCCGCCAGCATGGACACCCAGCTCACCCGCGCCATCCGCCAGGACGCCCGAACCTGCCAGCTCCTCGGAGTCGACTTCGTGCCCAAACCCGCGTCACCCTCTCAACCACCCGCGCGAGCCGGGGCGTCCTCGCCCCGTTCTTCGGAGGATGTCGCTCGACTCAAGGAACCGGGGCAAGAGCGCTCCGACCCACAACCCTCACCCGATGCACGTCCACCCACGCAAGCCCCCCAATCGGAGAGCCCGATGCGGACCACCGATCAACCCGCGCCCTCGCCTTCCGCGACAGCAAACGCGACCCGCGACGATCGCCAGGCCGCCCTCGACGCCCTGCGCGCCAAGTACGAACAAGACGCCCCCCACCAGCACTTCGTCACCGCTCACACCAACATCGTCTTCGGCGACGGCAGCCCCAACGCCCGCCTCATGTTCGTCGGCGAAGCCCCGGGCGCAGACGAGGACCGCGAGGGCGTCCCCTTCGTCGGCCGCGCCGGCCAACTGCTCAACAAGATGATCCAGGCTATGGGCCTCTCGCGCGAAGCGGTCTATATCGCCAACGTGCTCAAAACCCGCCCGCCCGGCAACGCCACGCCCACCAGCGAGGAAGCCCGCACCTGCGCGCCCTACCTCTTCGGCCAGATCGGCATCATCCGCCCCGAGGTCATCGTGACCCTGGGCCTGCCCGCCTCGAGACTCCTCTTGGATTCGACCGAGCCCATGGGACGCCTGCGCGCCAAGTGGCGCGTCTTCACCGTGCCCGAAGGGCACGACCCCGACATCGTCCCCGCGGACAGCGTCGGACAAGAGGTTATGGTCATGCCGACGTATCACCCGGCGTTCCTGCTGCGCTCCTACACAAAGGAGAACCGCGAGAAGGTCTGGTCCGACCTCCAGCAGGTCATGGAAAAACTCGGCCTCCAGCCCGCGTGATGCGCGCCACGCCCCTACGCGGTTCCCCGCTAACGCGAGCCTCTCTCGGCGTTTGCGGGCCAACGTCCGGATGAAAAACTTCGCACACTCTTGGAACACCACGCCCCTGCCGGGCGAATCGGCACCTGTCCCACATCCGGTCTGGCACGACGCATGTGCGACCACCCGTCCTGATCCGGCCCCGTCCACTTATCAAGGGGCCACGCGTCGCAAGCCAGACCCCCACGAGACCCGGTGCTCGGTGTTTCGCGCTGAGTACCGGGTTTTCTTCTGCGCCCCGCTCGCACCGGCTTCCAGCCGGTCGCGTGTCTTTCCTTTGACACAACCGCTTCCATCCGGTCGCAGGCCGATAGCGCTATCTACACCACCTCACCCACCCGCAAGCTTGAGCTCAGTCGCCGGATCAAGGACTCTAATATCCTCAATGATCGAGCGAGCCCTCGCCCCCGCCTCGGATTCCTCCCACCAGGTGATCCATGTGATCGCGACCTTGTCGCCGATCTTCACACCCGAGAAATCCGTCTTTGTCTCGGAGATGAACGGCATCTGCATCGCCTGCATCCCGATCGTCCCATCCGAGTGCATCCAGTTCTCGATCGCCTCGTGATTGAGCACGAACCCCGAACTGGGCCGATCCGGGCGGGGAAGATCGACCACGACCCCCCGCACCACATACGTCGAGCCCCGCGGCGCCTCGCTCGCAGGATCCGATTCGGCCGGCGGCTCGGCGTCCTCGCCGCAGCCGTTCGCCCCCAGCACGCCCGCGCCGATCAAAAAAAGAAGCGGGGCGGCCCAGCGACCACCTCGACTCGTCTTGCTCATGCTGTTCATAAGCGAGTCTAGCCCGCCCTGAACCCCGCCCTGAACTATGCCGGCTTGATTTCCAGGAACCGCTCGACGGAGGCCAGATCACGCTCCAGATCGGGCGTGTAGGTCATGGTCCAGGAGTTGCCCTCGCGGGCGTGAACGACCTTGCCCACCCGCTCGCGGACGCGCCACGGGCGTCCGCCGCGGGTCTTGATCCGCATCCGCTGCCCGCGGGCCTTCTGCCCGCGCTTGAGCGCCCGTGCCGACGCCGGATCGCGGCGCATGAGGCGCTGGATCGTCTGGCGCGCGTCGTCGGTCGCGGGCTCGTCGGTGACGGTGCAGGTGATGGTCTGGCCTGGGTTGAAATCCATGTCGCGACTCCGATAGGCGGACAGATTGCGGGCCGAGATCATAGCCCCGCCGCCCGACTCTGCCAACGTCCTACGCTCCATGCATGAGCAATCCTCCCGCGCCCACCTTCGACCCCGACGCCACGCACATGCAGTCGCCCAAGCTCCGCCCCGTGCGGGGCTTTCCCCTCCAGGCCAAGGGCTCCGACGGCAAGCCCATCCAGATGCTCGGCCTGGCAGATTCCCAGCAGATCTCCCCCAAAATGGTCGCGACCAGCCCAGCGACCCAGCACATCCTGCCCCTCATGAACGGCGAACGCGACCTCGACGAGATCGTCGCCAGCGTCGGCAAGGGCCTCACGCGCGAGTTCCTCGAGCAGCTCGTCGCCCAGCTCGACGACGCCGGGCTCATCAACGGGCCCAACTTCGAGGCGATGGCGGCGAAGATGCGGACCGATTTCGACGCTGCCGACGTCCTGCCGCCCGGCGCCAGCGCCGCATTCGCGGACCAGCTCGTTGCCCAGGCCAAGGGCGAGAAACCGACCGACGAAGAGCTCGCCGAGCAGGCGCCCGTGAAGCTCAGCGAGTACCTCGACAAGTGCATCGACGAAGCTCTTAGGGACGCCGACGACCCGGCCTTCGACGAGCTGCCCAAGGCCGTCGTCGTGCCCCACGTCGACTACCCCCGCGGCTGGATGAACTACGGCGCCGTCTGGGGACGCATGCGCGTCGTCGAACGCCCCGATCGCGTCGTGATCCTCGGCACCAACCACTTCGGCACAGGCACCGGCGTCGTCGCTTGCAATAAGGGCTTTGCCTCCCCCCTGGGCACCTG
>JAJDDM010000130.1 GCA_029260315.1 Phycisphaerales bacterium
ACGATGCATCGGCTGGCTCAAGGAATGCCGGCGTCTGGCCACTCGATACGAGAAGCTCGCCACCCACTACCTGGCCATCGTGAAGCTCGCCATGATCCAACGCTGCCTGAGACTTCTGGAGCCGTCAAACAAAGCCTAGGCAGGAGGCGGCGGGTCGTGCGGGCGGGGCTAGGACGCGCTGCTGGTGTGCTCGCGCTGATCGCTGGATTCCGCGAGTACGCGCATGGGTTTGGGTGATGGATCCTGGAACCGCTCCTCGCATCGGCATTGGATCGCGGCGATGGCTTCTTCGGTGGAGTCGGTGAAGAGGACGTCGTCGAGGTCGCGCTTGGCGATGGTGCCGGCGGTGATCATGGTGTTCTTGACGAAATCGCGGAGGGGTCGCCAGTAGTCGGTGCCCATGACGATGACGGGGAAGGACTGGATTTTGCCGGTCTGGATGAGGGTGGCGGTCTCGAAGAGTTCGTCGAGGGTGCCGAAGCCGCCGGGGAGAACGACGAAGGCGACGGAGTATTTAACGAGCATGACCTTGCGGACGAAGAAGTAGTCGAACTCGATCATCTTGTCGAGGTAGGGGTTTGGGGCTTGCTCTTCTGGGAGGACGATGTTGCAGCCGATGGAGCGGCCGGCGGCTTGGCGTGCGCCGCGGTTTGCGGCTTCCATGATGCCGGGGCCGCCGCCGGTCATGGTGGTGAGGCCGGCGTTTGCGATGGCTTCGCCCATGTCGGCAGCCATCTGGTAGTAGCGGTTGCCTTCTCTAAAGCGCGCCGAGCCGAAGACGGTGACGCAGGGGCCGACGAAGTGGAGGGCGCGGAAGCCCTTGATAAACTCGCGGCCAATGCGGAGGACGCGGGCGAGTTCGGTGAGGCGGGCGCGGGGGCCTCTGAGGAAGTGGCGTTCGGAGGGGGTTGTCTCGCGGGGGCGGTGGTCCATTGGACGAGGGTAGCGAGCCCGCCCACGCAAGCGTTCAGGCGAGGACGTGCGGGTTGGGGCTACAAGAACGATCCGATCGTCCCGGCGAGCAGGAGGATCACGAGTCGGACGACGGCGGCGAGAAGTGTGAAGAGGACCAGCCCGAGAACAACGCCCCTTGCAATGGTCCAAACGGGCCTGAGAATCAGCTCACTCTCTCCGTCGCGGGGTCCGCGACCCGAAGACCGAATGACAGGCGCATGCTCGGGGACGTCGTCGTCCTTCACATGTTGGACTCGCGGACTGAGGATCGCGCGTTGGGTCGCGATGTGCGAGGCGTCCGCGGCGGAGTTGGCTTCGAGCCATACATTGCGCGCTTCACCGGTGTGCTTGTCCGTCCCATTTACCCTATAGATCATGTGGTCCTCAGACGTTGATTGTCTTTGGCTCGCGATCGGTCAGGATCTCGGCCTCGGTCTTTTCGAGGACTTCTTCCTTTGTGACCCCCGGCGCAAGCTCGGTGAGGCGGAAGCGTTGCTTGTCGTGGTCCATCTCGAGCACGCAGAGGTCGGTGATGATCATGTCGATGCACTGCTTACCGGTCAGGGGCAGCGAGCATTCCCTGATGATCTTGGGCGCTCCCTTGCGGTTGCAGTGTTCCATGGTGACGACGACCTTGCGAACGCCGGCGACGAGGTCCATGGCGCCGCCCATGCCCTTGACCATCTTGCCGGGGATCATCCAGTTGGCGATATCGCCGGCTTGGGAGATTTCCATGGCGCCGAGGATGCACATGTCGATGTGCCCGCCGCGGATCATGGCGAAGGAGTCGCTGGAGGAGAAGGAGCTCGCTCCCTTGCGTGCGGTGATGGTTTGCTTGCCGGCGTTGATGAGGTCGGCGTCGACCTCGTTCTCTGTGGGGAATGGGCCGATGCCGAGCAGGCCGTTCTCTGATTGCAGCCAGACGTCGAGGTCGCCCGGGATGTGGTTGGCGACGAGCGTGGGCATGCCGATGCCGAGGTTGACGATGTAGCCGTCGTGGAGCTCGGCGGCGGCGCGGCGTGTGATCTGATCGCGGTTGAGTGGCATGGCGGATGATACGATGGCGCGAGGCCCGAGGGCGGAGGAGAAACCGATGGAACATGGGGGCGAGGAGCTGATGTTCGTGGGCAGCGGCAGGACCGTGACGGCGCTGGATCGGTTCAGCGGCAGGACGGTGTGGCGGCGGAAGCTGCCGCGGATGTTCGGCGGGTATCTGACGATCGCGGCGACGGAGCGCGAGGTGTACGCGGGGCGCGGCGGGTATGTGTATTGCTTCGATGCGCTCAGCGGCGTGCCGCTGTGGGAGCGCGGGCTGCAATCGGGCGGCGGGATGGTGATGATGGCGATGGCGGGGCAGGGGATGAACGAGGCGGCGGCGTTCGGCGCTGTGCAGCAGGCGGCGGCGGTGTCAGCGGCGGCGGCGAGCAGCGGGTGAAGGGCGGCGGCTGATGGGCAACGAGCATGTGACATTCGAGAACGCCAGCGGGCGAAAGCTCGCGGGGGTGCTCGATCTGCCGGAGGGCGAGACCCGGGCGTATGCACTGTTCGCGCATTGCTTCACATGCTCGAAGAATCTGAACGCGGCGGCGCGGATCGGGAGGGCATTGAACGACGAGGGGTTCGCGCTGCTGCGGTTCGATTTCACGGGGCTCGGAGAGAGCGAGGGCCAGTTCGCCGAGAGCACGTTCGGGAACAACATCTCGGATCTGCTGGCGGCGTGCGCGTATCTGGAACGCGAGCATCGCGGGGCGGGGCTGATGATCGGTCATAGCCTGGGCGGGGCGGCGGTGCTGGCGGCGGGCGGGGAGGTCGAATCGGTGCGGTGCGTCGCGACGATCGGCGCGCCTGCCGATCCGGCGCATGTGCGCGGGCTGCTTCGGGGCGCGTCGTTCGATGACGACGGGCGCGGCGAGGTATCCATTGGCGGTCGTCCATTTGCCATCGATCGCGCGTTTCTTGAGGATCTCGAGGACCGCGACGTGCTGGGGCGGCTCGGCGATCTGGGGCGGGCGCTGATGGTGATGCACTCGCCGGTGGACGAGATCGTGGGCATCGAGAACGCCGAGCGGATCTTCCGGGCGGCGCGGCATCCGAAGAGCTTCGTGTCCCTGGGAACCGGCGATCATCTGCTCAGTAATACGCGCGACAGCGGATTTGTGGGGCATGTGCTTTCGGCGTGGGCGGCGCGGCATGTGCTGGATTAGAGGTACCGCTAGTGCGTCAGTGCATTCGTGACTGATGCGCCGATTGGTCGATGCTGACCCGGGGGCGTGTTGGGTGTCAGGCGTTCGGCGGGGCAAGTTCTCCGCTGTTCATCCACCGGCTTTCCACAATCGTGCCGGAGCGCCCGGTCCTGGGGGTGTGTTCGACGCGAGGGAGCTCGATCAGCGCGGCGTCACTTCGATCTCGTATTCGAGATCGTCGCGGATGCCGTCGAGCGCGCCGAAGTCGAGGACGACTGTTTCGGTTTCGCCCTGATCGAGGGTGATCCGGATCGACTGGGTCCAGTTGGTCGCCGGGCCGAAGACGTTGACCACGACATCGAACTCGCTGGACGCGCCGTCGTTGCGGATCTCGGCGGTGAAGAGCATGGAGGTGAGGGGGTATCGCTCGGCGAGGGCGCTGGCGGGGAGGGGCGTGGCGAGATTCCTGGAGACGATGACCGCGGCGGGCTGAGGGCGGTTGAGGACGAAGATAATGGCGGCGACGATGCCCAAGAGCGCGACGAGGGCGATGATGTTGCGGGCGGTCGAGGCTCTGCGGCGCGGTGGATCGGTCTCCATGTTCGTCTCGTCGGTGTCGGGGTAGAGATCGGGCTCGGGCCGAATGGTATTCCGGCGCGAAGGCGAGCCAGGAGCTCGATTCGAGGATTCACGCGGACTTGGCGCGATAGCGGATCACGCAGATGACTCGGCGACGAATGCGCCCGGGGACGCCTGCGACGGTGGCGACGCCCTCCAGCACTCGCTCGCCAGTAGGAGCCGACACCGTCGCGAGCCGATCACTCGTCGTACTGGTGACTCCGGCGTACGAATCGGCGTGCTGAAGGTTCTTGCCCGGCCCGCGTCTCGAAAGACGAGGGGTTTTCTCTATTCCTCCGCATCATGGACTGCTCGGAGTTGATTGTTTCGGGGGGGGGGGTAATCTCATCTCAGTCCAGCGCGGCATTCGCGTCGGCGTCAAGAATGGAGCGAGACGAGAGCAGAATAATGACACATCGAAATTTACGAAGCATGTGCGCGGCGTTGCTCATGCTGACCGCAAGTTCCACCGTTGTCTTGGGGCAATCCTCTGGACAGGAGGCGGATCCGCCCCCTATTGGCGGTGCGATCTCTGAGTACTATACAGTCGGTGATATCAATGGTGACGGTCTCTACGACGTAGTCCGGGCCATCACAAGCTCAGGAATAATAGAGGTATGGAAGGGCGAGCCCGATGATACACTGACTCTCCAGAATACCTACTCGCTCCAGGGCGCATCCGCGGTCACGCTCGGCGATCTGGACGCGGACGGCAAGCTTGATCTCGTTGCTGGCTCGAAGTCTCAGAGCAGCATCTTCTATGGACTTGGCAACAACGATTTTATGTTTCTCTTTGCCAGCCCGATATTCGTCGGCATCGGACCGGGCGTCGTGACGGTTGCCGACACATGCGTGGACCTCCTGCCGGAGATTCTGTTGTCGAACGATCAGCTCACAACGAACAAGATGATTCTTGATGTCCTGAGCGCTCCGTCGGTGCTGACGGTGACTTCGGAGACGCCGATCACATGTCCGGAGCAGTTGCCCCCGCCATGCGGGGCCGAGCCGGCTTGCAATCCGGCGCCCGCATTCCCCGGCATACAGGAGTGCTTACGGGCGGCTGACTGTCGGCGGCAGAAGTGCCACTGGGCGGCGTGCGTCAACTGCCACGACGGCAACGGATGCTCGGCGTGGGAGCGCATCGTGTGGGTGGGAGCCAATCTCGCCTGCGCGTACGCCAATCAGCTCGAGGTCGCCGGGTGCGTAGGCGCGGCGTTGCCGTGACGAATCTGCCCGGAGGAAGCTGGCGGTGGCTCCGTGGTTCTGCGTGCTGGCGGTGCGGATATGACATTTCAGAGACGGACCAATCCGGGTCGTGCCCGGAGTGTGGAACGGCGATCCGCGTGTCGAGGGATCTGGCGCCCGCCCGATTCTCGTGCGCGCAGACAATCGTCCTTGCGGCTTGCTCGTTTGCGGTGACGATGCTCGTGGCGATGAGCCTTCTGTTGGTCTTTACGGTCGCGCCGGAGGAGAGCGAGCCGTCGCGCTGGCACCCGGCCCTCTGGGTTCCCAGCGCCCTCGTCGGCGCGGCGGGCATCGTCTTCGGGTGGTTGCTGCGAGCCACGCGCCCGGTGCCGGAGCTGCGGCTGGGCGCCGTGTGGGCTGTCGGAACGGCCTGCGCGGCCGCGGCGCTGGCGGCGCCCGTCGTGCTCTTCGTACTGCTCTTGGCAACCAACGTCTCAACCGCAAGCGGTTGGATTGCCGGCATCGCCATCGCGATTCCGTTCATCGGCGTTCTGGCGCAATCGAGCAAGTGTTGGATGATGTCGTGGTTGGCTCGGCGGATGCGCAGAGAAAAACAGGCCCGCTCGTGGCGCCTGGCGGGCGTCTTGGGCCTCAGCGGCGTCGCCCTGGGCGGCGTCTCCGGCGTGCTGCTCGCGGGCGATCCGGTCGCCTTGCGAACCGGAGAGGGAATCTGGATCGCGCCGGGCGGCGCGGCATCAGTCGCATTGGTCGCGTCGCTCATCATGGACGCGCTCGCCTCAGTTCGCCTATTGGGCGCAACCGCCGACACCTTGAAAACACACGAGACCTTGGCGTCAAGCTGATCTCGTTGTCCGCTGCTCGATCCGCCTCTCGCTCACCGTCTGCACGATCCGATCCACGAAGTTCCCCGGCGTGTGGATCCGGTCGGGATCCAGCTCGCCGGTCTCGACGATCTGGTCGACCTCGGCGACGGTGAAGGCCGCGGCGGTCGCCATGATCGGGTTGAAGTTCCGCGCAGTCACATGGAACACAAGGTTGCCGAAACGGTCGGCGGTCTGGGCCTTGACCAGCGCAAGGTCGGCGTACAGGCCGGTCTCCATCACGAACTCGCGCTCGGCGGTGAAGGCGTCCTCGCTGAAGATCCGGGCGCTGGCGGCGGGCGGGCGGAAGGTGCGGGTTTCCTTGCCGTCGGCGATCTGGGTGCCGGCGCCGGCGGGGGTGTAGAACGCGGGAATGCCCGCGCCGCCGGCGCGGATGCGCTCGGCGAGGGTGCCCTGGGGATTGAACTCGACCTCGAGCTCGCCTGCGATGAACTGTTTCTCGAAAGTGTCGTTCTCACCGACGTAGCTGGAGACCATTTTTTTGATCTGGCGTGTCTGGAGGAGCAGGCCGAGGCCCCAGTCGTCGACGCCTGCGTTGTTGGAGATGCAGGTGATGTCTTTGACGCCGGTGTCTCGGAGGGCGATGATGAGTTGTTCGGGGATGCCGCAGAGGCCGAAGCCGCCGACCATGACGGTGCAGCCGTCGTAGAGGATGCCCTTGTCCCTGAGGTCTGCGAGGCAGTCGGCGGGGGTTTGGTGAGTTTTCTGGATCATGGGGGGAGTGTATGCGGGGGTGCGCAGAGCGGTAGGAAGGCGACAACGACCCGGCGGGAGTGCGCGAATGGCGCGCAAAGAACACGCCCCGCCTCGGGGCGGGGCGCGCGCAAAGCGGCCCACGGAGATTCAGTCGCCGCCACCGCAGTTGGGCCCGGTGACGTTTGAGCTCACTTCCCACCCGCCGCCACAAGGGAACACGACTGCGGTTCCGGGGCGGAGACAGCCGCTGCCGAGGTTGTCGAACATGCTGTATGTAAACGTCGCGTTGTTGTTGAACTCGAGCCCGCCGCACTGGTAGAAGAAGAAGGTGCCGCAGGTCGTGATGTCGGCGTCGAACTGGAAGGTCCCGGCGTCGGTCCCGAAGTTGCCGATGTCCTCGAAATCGCCCGAGAGATCCGCGGCTCGCTTGAAGACGATCCGGGCCGGACACTGGACGATCCAGCGGCCATCGGACTCGTCCTCGGTCACGGCGTCGATGATGATGTCCTTGCTGAAGGATGCCCAAGACTCGATGATGCCGCTGTTGACGATCTTGCCGTCGTGATTGGTGCCGGAGAGGCCGTTGATCTCGAAGGCGCCGTTGATGCCCCATTCGTCCTGGTCGAGCTCGTTGGTGAAGGTGATGTCCCCGTCGATCTCGATCACACCTCGCGGGTCTTTGCTTGATGTGATCTCTCCGTCGCCGGCGATGATGTGGTCTTCGACCTTAAACGTGAGCTTCCCGGCGGGCCCCGAGCCCGAACCGTTGCGGGTCTGAAGCAGGAGCGTGCCGTCGATGACGGAGTTGTCGTAGAGGCTGCATGTGGGCCAGGGCGTGCCGAGGCCGCAGTTGGAATCGTCGTTCTCGAGGATGAGCTCGCCCGTGCCCTCAATCCAGAGATCACCCCGGCTGTTGCCGTCGCGTTCGATCCGTAGCGTATCAATGGTGATCGTGGTGCCGTCGTGAATGCGGGCGAACTCATCGTGCGGGATGATGGCGCGATCGTCGTGCCCCGGAACCGCGTTGAGTGCGTTCCCGTCCTTGTCCACCCAGTTGTCTGGGTCGTCGAAGTCGTCGCTGGGGTTTGCTTTGAACCAGAAGTTGCTGGCACATGCACCATTGGCTCCTACAACCACCAACCCTATCTCGCCATCGCCATCTTGCTCTTGATCATCCGCATCCTTTTCTGCTATCCCTTCGCAACCGAGTCGCCATTCAGAGCGCACACGCGAACGCCCCCCAATGCCCGACCCACGAGCTATCGGACGAGTATGATGGATTCTGCGACAATCGTCAACCCAGTGGAACGGTTGGGGCGTTTTTTTCGAGGAACTCGGATGATGCGCTCCTGTATTCGTCGATTGGTCGTCTGGGGCTCTTTGTGCGCCGTGCTAGGAAGCCCAGCCCACGGACAGCCATGCGCACCGGACCGGGACTTTGATGGCCATCCTCTGTTCGGTGTCTTCAACCGGCGCTTGGATACCACGCAACTCGGAGGCCTGTCGAACGGTGGGCTACCCATGAGCCTCGACTTCGGGGATGTCGATGGCAATGGCGATATCGATGTCATCGCACCCCTGGGTGACTTCGCCGGCTTCGTCTCTGTCTCATTGAACGACGGTGAGGGGCAGTTCGCCCTGCCGGTGCTCTACGCGGTCGGCCCGGATCCCTCACAGGCCGCGCTGGCGGACTTGGACGGCGACGGTGATCTCGACATCGCCGTAACCATCGACGACGACGACACCGTTGAGACCCTGATCAACGACGGGACCGGCGTGTTCGTCCCGGGCGCGATCTACGCTGTGGGACGCCAGCCGCGTTCGATCGTAGTTGGAGATCTGGATGGCGACGGCGACGACGATCTCGCTGCGCTCAGTCCGCGGAGCGGGTCGGTCTCGCTTCTCTTCAACGATGGGAAAGGTACTTTCGGTAACGAGGTCCGCGTGGACCTCCCGCGGGTCTCGTCCCGCTTTGCGCACTTTCCGGGTCCGTTTATGGCATTGGTGGATCTGGAGGGCGACGGCGACCTCGATCTCGGCGTGCCGGCGGTCGATCGCGTGGTCTTGGTAGTGAATGACGGAAGCGGCGGCTTTGAGGTTAGCGACCACCAGCCGCGCGCCAGCGCCGCGCAGGTCCATGCGATCGACGCAGGAGATCTGGACGGCGACGGGGACGAGGATCTGGCGGCTTCGATCACGGGCGCGCCCGAGATCATGGGCGTGTGGCTCAACAACGGCGACGGCACGTTCCCCGAAGCGACGATCTACGAAGCCCCGATCATCGGGGGCGGATCACTGTCTGTCTCACTCGGCGACATGGATGGCGATGGCGACCTGGACGTGGCGCTCGGGGGCTCGGTGCTCGGCAGGCACTTCATCGCACGCAACAATGGCGACGGATCGTTCGCGACGCCCGAGGACTTCCTAACGAAGGCCCAGCCCCTCATCGTCCGCTGGGCGGAGGTCAACGGAGATGGATGGCTCGATCTTGGGACGATCGCGTGGGCTCCACACCCAGCAGCGTTCCTGTCGCGCCTGAATGACGGTGCCGGCAATCTGTTCAAGGCCCGCAACGTCGAGGAGGACTTCCCGATCTCGGGCTATTCCACCGCTGACTCCACGGACGTTGACGGCGACGGCGCTCTCGATCTGTCCGTCGCCACGAACGAGAACGATCCCTTCGACTATCGCGTGCTCCAAGCCGACCAGGCCGGAACATTCGTCGAGCGCCATCGGGGTAGCTTTGGATTGCCCGCCTCGGACCAGATCTCGGTTGTCAGGTTTTCGCACATGAACGGCGATGAGCATGTCGATCTCGTCTTTGCCGTGGACGATGACAAGGTCAACGCCTTCACGCCCGGCTCGATCTGGGTAGCGATGGGTCAGGGTAACTTCGGATTCGGGGATCCCGTCCAGTTTGAGATACCAGACGGAGAGCCTTGGGGCATGGACATCATCGACATTGATGCAGATGGCGATATGGATGTTCTCGCGCACGTCCACCGGTTGCCAGTCAAAGATGATCCGACACGCGCGCTGGAAAACTGGGTTGTCGTGTTGCAGAACGATGGCGCCGGCGACCTGATGATCTCTCAGCGCGTGCTTCTCTTTGCGGATCGGAACGCCAGTTCAAACGACGTCGTCGCGTGCGACATCGACGGCGACGGCGACCCCGACGTGATCGCCACCTCGGGGTTCACAGACCAGCCCTCGCCGCTGTATGTCCTCCAGAACGATGGGGGGATCTATTCCGTGCTGGACGAAGTCCTCGTCGGCGCGGAGGCGAAGTCGGTGGGTGTCGGCGACTGGGACGGCGACGGGGATCTCGACGCCGCGGCGATGCACTGGCGGAGCGAAGAAGACCGCGAATATCTCACGATTCTGGACAACGACGGCTCGGGCCGGCTCACCGTCACGCAGACCTATACGGACACCGACATCGAGATGGGCAACAAGATGCGCGTGGGCGATGTCAACGGCGACGGGTGGCCGGATCTCGTGCTCGCCGCCAACCGCGTGGGCGTGGTGGTGCATCTCAACGATCGGCGCGGCGGGTTCGGCGACAGCGCCTGGTACGCGACCAACGCCCCCACCGGCGAGCCGCTGATCGGCGACTTCGATGCCGACGGCGACGCCGACATCCTCTCGGTGTCGAGGAGCCAGGGCGGGCTCGGGCCGATCGTGCTCTTGGAGAACGTCGCGTGCTGTCCGGCGGATCTGGACGGGGACGGGACGCTCTCGGCAGAGGACTTCTTCCGGTTCCTCGACCACTTCATGCTGGGCCGGGCCGATGTGGACCGCGATGGCGACTTTGATAGCGAGGACTTCTTCGCGTATCTGGATCTGTTCGCGGCGGGTTGTCCGTAGGAGCGATGGTGCGGACGACAACTTAAGGACTCGACCGCGATGGAGCCGCGAGCGTCCAACCCGGCTCCCTCACGGTCGCCGCTCGTCGGAGCGATCCTTAGAACAGATCCCCCTGGTCCCTGCCCACCGGCGGCTCCTCGCTCAACGCCTCGGCCTCCTCGATGAACTCCTCGAGGCTCTTGAAGCGAAGATGCTCGGACGCGAAGCGGATGTAGGCGACCGGGTCGAGGCTGCGCAGGCGGATCATGACCTGACGCCCGATCTCGGTGCTCGGCACCTCGCGGTCGTGCTCGCGGTGGGTCTGCTCCTCGATCTCGTCGACGAGTCTTTGTTTGGTGGCTTCGGGGATGGGGCGCTTGCCGCACGCGGCCTGGACGCCCTTCATGATGCTGTCGGTATTGAACGGCACGCGGGTGCCGTCGCGTTTGACGACCATCAGGCGGCTCGCCTGCTCGACGCGCTCGTAGGTCGTAAACCGCTTGTGGCATTGCAGACACTCCCGCCGCCGGCGGATGACCCGCCCGCCGTCGCTGGCGCGGCTGTCGATGACCTTGTCGTCGTTGGCGTTGCAGGACGGGCAGATCATGCGGAGGCTCGCCTGGGTCTTGGCGGGGGGTGGTCGCCAAGGATAGCAGCGGCGAGGCTGTGCCATGGAAAGGGCCCCCGCTGCGCGGGAGCCCCATATCTTGGAGTTGACTTGGATGACGGTGAGTTATCGTGAGCCGAGGACAGCCGCGTCGGCGTGATGCTCAGGATCCATCTTGTGGCTCTCGGGGTCGAACTGATCCATGATCCATTCGATCCGGGGCAGGAATCTGATGGGGGCCTTGATGAACAGGCGAGCGGCGACAATCTGGTAGGTCGCGAGGTCGCCGCCGTTCTGGAGCCACTGGTCGGGCTCGACGAAGGTGGTGATCAGGTCGGTCAGTTGGTCGGGCTCAACGCCGTTGTCCATCAGGTCGGTGATGTCGTAGACGACAAGGTGATTGAGGACGTGGTCGATGACGCGTTGGGAGGTGATCTCGACGCCGCCGTCGGTGGCGCGCAGGGCGAGCGTGTCGAAGGGGATGCGCCGATTGACCATCTCGAGGACGGCGGCGAACGTGACGCCGTCGGCGTCGATGCCCATCGCGTCGTCGAGGTCGATGTCGATCTGCTCGAAAGCGGCGTTGTCCATGATGAGCCTGCTGGCCTTGCGGGCCGAGCCGAAGAACTCGCGGTAGGTCGTGCCCTGGTCGATCTCAACGGTTGTCTTGAGGACCTTGGCGACGCGGCTGCCGTCGCTTTGCACCGCCGCGCCGGCGAACGCGGTGAAGGGCGCGACGTTGTGCGATGCTGGGCTGGTCGTGTGCGGAGAGGGCGAGCCGGAGAGCGTCATCGTGCTCAGGACGAGTGCGCTGGAGGCGATTGCGAAGGTCGCTGCGGTCATGATCCATCTCCTTTGTGAAATTCCTCGTGCGTGCTTGTATCGCTGGGCGAGCAGGGCAGCGTCGCCCAACTCGCTGATGGCTTGGTGGATGGCTCTGGGCTCGGACTCGCCCACGAGCATCAGATCGCGGACGCGATCGCGGACGTGGCTGTCGAGCTCCTCGCGGATCTCGTCGCTCTCGCGCTTGGGCAGGCGCATGACGCGGACGAGACCGTCGAGCCAGGAGGTCACGGCGTCGTTCGCCTCGTGAGGGTGGGCAAGATCGACGGGGCGCTGCTCGGCGGGAGACGATGCCGGCTCATCCTGCACGGGCGGGACGCCCGTGCCACCTGGGGCATGGCTCATGGCGAGGTCTCCTCGATCGCGGCACCCGGGCCGGCGTTGATGAACTCATCGAGCATGGCGGTGTGGGCGCGGTGGCTGCGGATGGCCTGTTCGAGTCGGCGCTGGCCCTTGGGGGTGAGGCGGTACCACTTGCGTCGCCTGCCGTCGGAGTCGTCGTCGGTGCGTTCGGAGCGGACGGTCTCCCAGTTGGGCGAAACGTATCCCTGCTTTTCGAGGCGTTTGAGGAGTGGGTAGAGGACGCTGGGGCCTGCTTTGATGGAGTTCTCGGACCTGGCCTCGATCTTCTTGGTGATGGCGTAGCCGTATGCCGGGGCTTCGCCGATGACGCTGAGGACGATCATCTCGAGGGGGTTCACGGCGTGCTCCTTGAGGACTGGCGTTGCTTCGCCCAGATATATCTTTCTACGATATATCGGGTCGGGCGGTTTCGCAATCGCGAAAAGAAAATCTCTTTTCACGGGAGGATCCATGCCCAGAATCGAGCGGTCCGGCGTGCGTGGGAACGGGCCTGCTTGTCGGGATCTGGGGGGATTCCTACGCTTGGGCGATGCCGGGGACTACGACGCAGAGCGACTGATCGGCCGGCATCGCTGTCATAGCTCCTCCAGCGCCCGGCCCCGTTGCGGGACCGGGCGTTGTCTTTTCCACCGGATCGTGAGCCCGGGCCGAAATCCTTGTTGGACCCGTTACCCCCACCACCCGCCACACCCCCACACCCCTCGGAACGCCATGCCCCAGATCACACTGCCAGACGGATCGGTTCGCGAGTTTGATGAGCCCGTGAGCGCGCTCGAGGTCGCCAAGAGCATCGGCAAGCGGCTGGCGGCGGACGCGGTCGGGTGCCTGATCGATGGGGAGTTGAGCGATCTGTCGACGATGATTGATCGGGATTGTGCGTTGGCGATCGTGACGCCGAGGTCGCGCGACGGGAAGCTGGACGCCAACGCGTTGTTCCTGATCCGGCACTCGGCGGCGCATGTGATGGCCGAGGCGATCCAGCGGGTGGTGGCGGGGGCGGAGCTGGTGTATGGGCCGCCGGTGGAGACGGGGTTTTTCTATGACATCCGGTTTCCGGGGGATCGGCCGCTGAAGGAGGGGGACTTCGAGCGGATCGAGGCGGAGATGGCGTCGATCGTTGCGGAGGATCGGCCGTTCACGCGGTACGAGTTGAAGCACGACGAGGGGATGGCCAAGCTCAAGGGTGAGGGGAGCAAGTACAAGATCGACAACGCGCTGCGGGCGCACGAGGCGGGGTCGCTGACGCTCTCGTGGTACGCGACCGGGCAGCCGGGGGAGGACTGGGAGGACCTGTGCCGGGGACCGCATGTGCCGAGCACGGGGCGGATCGGGGCGTTCAAGGTCACGAGCCTGGCGAGCAGCTACTGGCACGGCGATGAGAACTCCGACCGATTGACGCGCGTGTACGGCACGGCGTTTCCGACGCAGAAGGATCTCGATACGCACCTGCATCAGTTGGAAGAGGCGAAGAAGCGCGACCATCGGGTGCTCGGGAAGAAACTGCGGCTGTTCCATATCGACGAGGCGGTCGGGCAGGGGCTCGTCCTGTGGACGCCGGCGGGGGCGGTGATCCGCAAGGAGCTGCAGGACTTCATCGGCGAGGAGCTGCGCAAGCAGGGGTATCACGACGTGTTCTGCCCGCACATCGGCAAGCTGGAGCTGTACAAGACCAGCGGGCACTTTCCGTACTACGCCGAGAGCCAGTTCGTGCCGGTGATGGAGCGGGATTTCCTACAGGGGGTCGCCGACGAGGGGTGCTCGTGCGCGGATCTGAGCAACATGCTGAGCGCCGGGAACATCGAGGGGTATCTGCTCAAGCCGATGAACTGCCCGCACCATGTGAAGATCTACGCGAGCCAGCAGCACAGCTATCGGGATCTGCCGATCCGGCTGAGCGAGTTCGGGACGGTGTACCGCTGGGAGCAGTCGGGTGAGTTGAACGGGATGACGCGCGTGCGGTCGTTCACGGTCGATGATGCGCACCTGTTCTGCCGGGAGGACCAGGTGGCGGACGAGCTCATGGGCTGTCTGAGCCTTGTCAAGATCGCGTTCGAGACCTTGGGCTTGGAGAACTTCCGCGTGCGGGTGGGTCTGCGCGATCCGGACAGCGGAAAGTATGTCGGAAAGCCGGAGGTATGGGATAAGGCGGAGGAGGCGTGCCGGGACGCGGCGAAGAGTCTGGGGACGGAGGTCAGCGAGGAGCCGGGGGAGGCGGCGTTCTACGGGCCGAAGATCGACTTCATCGTCAAGGACGTAATCGGGCGGGAGTGGCAGCTCGGGACGGTGCAGGTGGATTACAACCTGCCGGAGCGGTTCGATTTGTCGTACATCGGCAGCGACAACTCGGCGCACCGCCCGGTGATGATCCATCGTGCGCCGTTCGGGAGCTTCGAGCGGTTCGTCGCGGTGCTCATTGAGCACTTTGAGGGGCGGTTCCCGTTGTGGCTGAGTCCCGAGCAGGTACGGGTGCTGCCGGTGAGCGATAAGAGCGCGGCGTACGCCGAGCGGGTGCTGAAGAAGCTCAAGGACGCGCGGGTGCGAGCGACGGCGGATCTGTCGGGCGATCGGCTGCAAGCGAAGATCAAGGTGGCGTCGGACGAGCTGGTGCCGTACCTGCTGATCGTCGGGCCGCGCGATGAGGAGAACGAGACGGTGTCGGTGCGGGCGCGGGGGATTCAGAAGGATCTGGGGGCGGTAGCGCTGGAGCGGTTCTGCACGCTGGCGATCGAGGAGATTCTGACCAAGGGGGAGTCGAGCGCGAAGGGCGCGATTGTGGGGTAGCGAGGGAGTTTGCAGCGGGCGGACAATGCTCGAAGGGTTCGGGGTCGGAAGGATCTGTCGGTGAGCTTGGTTGGCGGCTCGGCGAATGGGGAGTTGGGCGTCGTTGCCCGAATGTGTCACCCATGTCCCTTCAACACCTGTCACCCATGTGGATGCACTCGACAGCGAGCCACCAGTGGCACCGGATGGGGTCCGTCGGGGGGCTGGAGCGGTGATTTGGGGGAAGGCGGGACGGGGGCGATCTACCCTCATAGGCTCATCGTGTCCCGAGGCGGGCGGTCTGGCCCGCGGCGGGTGAAAGTGGTTCTTGGACAGGATGTGTATGGATCTCACTGCGCAGCAGCTTCACCGCGATATCGAGCTCTTGTCTCGTGTGTTTTTGGAGTCTGAGGCCGAGACGCCGATCCTGCCGCGGTTTAGTCCCGAGCAGTTGCGCGAGGAGATCGAGTTCGAGATCCCCGAGCGTGGGGTGGATCACGACGAGGTGATGCGGCGATTGATGGCGATCTTCGACAAGACGCCACGGACGGCGACGAATCGGTTCTTCAACCAGCTCTTCGGCGGTCGTGATCCGTCTGCGACGGTGGCGGAGGTCTTGAGCGCGCTGGCGAACAACTCGATGTACACGTTCAAGGCCGCGGGTCCGCATATTTTGATTGAGCGGGAGCTTATTCGGCACATGGGGTTGAAGATGGGGTTCGACGACGCCGAGGGCGTGTTCGCGCCGGGCGGGTCGCTGTCGAACCTGACCGCGGTGTTGGTCGCGCGCGACCACGCATTGGAAGGGGCGGGCGATCGGGGGCTGGACGGCAAGACGCTTGCGCTGTACACGTCGGAGGACAGCCATTACTCGATCCCCAAGGCCGCGGCGATCGTGGGGATCGGGCGCGACAACGTGCGCTCTATCCCGGTCGATGATCTCGGGCGGATGCGGGTGGACCTGCTGCGCGAGTCGATCGAGCGGGATCTTGCGGACGGGGTGATTCCCGCGATGGTGAACGCGACGGCGGGGACGACGGTGCCCGGCGCGTTCGATCCGCTGCGGGAGATCGCGGGGGTCACGCGGGAGCACGGGGTGTGGCTGCATGTGGATGGGGCGTACGGCGGGTCGATCATTCTGAGCCCGACGCATCGCCATCTGCTCGACGGCAGCGAGCTTGCCGACTCGGTCGCGTGGGATGCGCACAAGATGATGGGGGTGCCGCTGACGTGCTCGGTGGTGCTGTTCCGCGAGCGTGGGCGGGCGGCGGCGAGTCTGTCGGAGAACGCCGAGTACTTGTTCCAGCAGGACGACGATGATCTGAATCCGGGGACGCGGAGCTTGCAGTGCGGGCGGCGCAACGACGCGGTGAAGCTGTGGGCGGCGTGGCAGCGCAACGGGGATGAGGGATATGGTGAGCGGATCGAAAACCTGTTCGCGCTGGCGCGGCGTGCGCGGGAGATCGTGGATCGCGAGCCGCGGCTGGTGCTGAGCTGCGAGTCGATGTCGGTCAATGTCTGCTTCGAGGTCGTGGGCAAGCCGTCGGACGTGATCTGCCAGCGGCTGGATGAGAGCGGGAAGCTGAAGGTCGGCTACGGCGTCGTGGGCGGGCGGCGGATCATCCGGATCGTGTTCGTGAATCCGGACCTGACGACCGATGACGTGGACCAGGCGTTCGCGGCGATTCTCGAGGGGGCGGCGGCGTTGCCGGAGGGGGACAACGCGGTGGAGGCGTGCGCGGCGGGGGTGTAAGAGCACCGCGAGCATCGTGCCACCGACCATGGCTTTGCATGGTTGGTGCTCCTTGCCATGAACACGCTACAGCACCAACCGCTCAGAGCAGCGGTTGGTGGCACGGGTCACCAATCGAGCGGTGAGCGCCAGGCCTCGGCGAGGTCTTCGACTTCGATCTCCGTTGCGCTGGCGTCACGTCCGATGATGAGGACGTCGTCGGCGATGATCTCGCCGATGCAGGTCCACTCGGCGTCGGCGGCGATGACTGCCTGGAATGCCGCCCACGGATCCTGGTCGGTGTCGGTGTCGATCGCGACTTCGAGGAGGTAGGTCGAGGAGCACTCGCTGAAGCGCATCGCCTCGGACCAGATCGTCGCGGGGTCGCTGATGTGCGCGCCGAGGGGGTGCTCGTCGGAGCTGCCGGCGATGAGCATCTCGCTGAGGGCGACGAGCAGGCCGCCGTCGGAGATGTCGTGGACGCTGAGGGCGAGGCCCTCGCGGATGAGCTTGGCGACGGCCTTGGCGGCGAGCGGGCCGCGCTGGAGATCCACCGGGGGATGGCCGGCATCGGCGTCGTCGGGGATGCCGAAGAGCTGGGCGTAGATCGAAGCGCCGAGGCGGTCATCCGGCGTGCCGACGACGACGAGCTTGGAGCCGGGGCGTTTGGCGTCCATCGTGACGCACTTGTTGACGTCGGGGACGATTCCGACGCCGGAGATGAGCAGGGTGTAGGGGATTTCAATTGTGCGTGGTGGCTTGCCGTCGGTGGCGGGGATCGTGAGCTGGTTGTTGAGCGAGTCCTTGCCGGAGATGAAGGGGGTGCGGTAGGCCTTCGCGCCGTCGTAGCACCCGATGCAGGCGCGGACGAGGGCGCCCATGTGCTCGGGCTTGTTGCAGCTCGGCCAGCAGAAGTTGTCGAGGATGGCGATGCGCGCAGGGTCCGCGCCGACGCAGACGAGGTTGCGGACGCACTCGTCGATGGCGGCGAGGGCCATCTGATAGGGGTCGGTGTAGATCGGTTCTCCGAACCGATGTGTCGTGATCGCGATCGGGGAAGCCGGCGCTGGGTGGCATTCGAAGAACATCGGCTCGGAGAGCCGATCTACCCGGCGATCCACGCCGAGGCCGTTGGCGATGGCCAGGCCCCGGCCAGAGCCGGGAACGGGCTCGATGACCGAGGCGTCGGCGGGGCCGCGACCGAGCGGGCCGACGAGGGGTTTGAGGATGGCGTTGCCCTGCACCTCGTGGTCGTACTGGCGGATGATCCAGTGCTTGCTGGCGATGGAGGGGTGAGCGAGGAGGATGAGCAGGGCGTCGCGGAGGGCTGGGGTCTGGGGTTTGGGGCCTCCAACGTGGCCTTCGCTCGAAGACTCGCTCAGACCACGGCACCCGTTCCACGTCGCCTCGCGGGTGGGCATGGGGATGCCCTCGTGGAGGAGAGTCATGGGCATACGCCCGACCTCGATGTCGTGGTCATAGAGGATGAGTTCCTGGTTGGGGGTGCCGAAGTGGCCGAGGACGGCGAGCTCGACGTGCTCTTCGTCGCAGATCTCCTGGAGGGCGGGGAGATTCGCTTCTGGCACGGCGAGAACCATGCGCTCCTGGGCCTCGGAGATCCAGATCTCGGTGCTGGTGAGCCCGGCGTATTTCAGGGGGGCGCGATCGAGGTGGACCTCCGCGCCGAGCTTCTCGCCCATCTCGCCGACAGCGCTGGAGAAACCGCCGGCGCCGCAGTCGGTGATGGCGGAGAAAAGGGGCGTGGTATCGGCGTCTCGCGCTCGCAGGATCGCATCCAGCACGCGTTTTTCTTCGATGGCGTTGCCGATCTGGACGGCGTGGGAGAACTCGTCGGCGTGGGTGTCGGTGAGTTCGGCGCTGGAGAACGTTGCGCCGTGGATGCCGTCGCGGCCGGTGCGTCCGCCAAGGGCGACGATGAGATCGCCGGACTGCGGATCGCCGGCGACGCGATCGCGGGGCATGACGCCGACGCAACCGGCGAAGACCAGGGGGTTGCCGACGTAGCGGTTGTCGAACTCGACGGCGCCGTTGAGGGTGGGGATGCCCATGCGGTTGCCGTAGTCGCGGACGCCGGCGACGACGTTGGTGAGGATGCGGCGTGGGTGGAGGCAGCCCGGGGGAAGAGGATTCACCGCGGAGGGCGCGGAGGGGGAAGAACGGGCTTGCTGCGTCGGCTTCGCCGACGGAGTTGAACCAGTTGCGTTCTTGCTTTTCTCTGTGTCCTCTGTGCCCTCTGTGGTGAATCCCTCCGGATAGGCGACGCAGAAGACGTCCGTGTTGGCGATGGGCTTGGCGGCAAGGCCGGTGCCGATGATGTCGCGGATGCAGCCTCCGATGCCGGTGGCGGCGCCGCCGTAGGGTTCGAGGGCCGAGGGGTGGTTGTGGGTTTCGACCTTGACGCATATGGCGGTGTCGTCGTCGAAGGCGATGACGCCGGCGTTGTCGACGAAGACGCTGAGGGTCCAGTCGAGGCCGTCGGCGATGAGCTCGTGGGTAGCGGCGGCGACGGTGCTCTTGAGGAGGTTGTCGATGAGGATGGTGCCGTCGTCTTGCACGGTGACGCCGGGCCTCTCTGCCCAGTCAATGTCATTGTGGTTCGGGGAGGAGCCCAGGCTTGCGCCAGGGCCTCTATAGGAAACAGTGCTCTTGAGGGTTTTGTGGACGCAGTGCTCGGACCAGGTCTGGGCGAGGGTCTCGAGCTCGATCTCGCGGGGCTCGCGCCCGAGGCGGCGATACTCGGTCTGGATGGCGCGCATCTCGTCGAGGCTGAGGAAGAGGTGGGCCTCGCGGCTGAGCTTTGTCAGGGCGTCGTCGTCGAGGCTTGTGAGAGGGATCTCGCGGACCTCGGCTTGACGCTCGTGGCCCTTGGGTAGCTCGTCGGGCCAGTGGGCGCCCTCGTGGATCGCGTGGACGACGGTGTTGGCGAGCAGGCGCTCGGCGAGCGAGCGAGCGCCGGCAGGGTCGATCCCCTCGAGCTCGTAGCGCCAGGCGGTCGAGACCTGGCAGGGGACGGCGACGAGTGTTTCGATGGCGCTCGCGACGGATTGCGCGGCGGGGTCCATGACGCCGGGGAGCGGGTGGACCTCGATGACGACGCTTGAGTCGGGGCCCGCGTCCGGGCTCGCGCCGATGAGCGAGCTCTCGAGGACGGCGTCGGTGAGCAGGTCCCTGCGGATGCGCTCGATCTGGGACTCGTTCAACTTTCCTTCGAGGAGGTAGACGCGCGCGACGCGCGCCCCGGCGAGCTCGACGCCGATCGCGCGGGCGTCCTGAAGAAGGCGGCGGGCGCGGGCGTCGGCGGCGGCGAGGTTGCGGTGGACCTCGATGCGGACGACGGATCCGTGGGCGGGACGGGAGGCGGTCGCGGTCATGGGCGATGGTACGCGCGTGGCGGATGAGGCCCCGGCGATCGCACGCCCTCGCATGTGCGAAGATCTACAGTGCGGCCCATGGACGACAAGCCCATCGTGTCCCTGTTCACCGACGGCGCCTGCTCGGGCAATCCCGGGCCCGGGGGCTGGGCGTTCATCCTGCGGCACCCGGCGTCGGCGTCGGAGATCGAGGACAACGGCGGCGAGCGGCAGACGACTAATAACCGGATGGAGCTGACGGCTGCCATAAGAGGTCTGGAGCGGCTGACGCGCCCCAGCGTCGTGGACCTGTACTCGGACTCGCAGTATGTGCTCAACGGGCTGCGCGAATGGATGGCCTCGTGGAAGCGCCGGGGGTGGAAGACCGCCGCGAAGAAGCCGGTGAAGAACGAGGATCTGTGGCGTCGGCTCGATGAGCTGATAGCGGGGCACGAGATCCGGTTCCACTGGGTCGAGGGGCACGCGGGGCATCCTGAGAACGAGCGTTGCGACGCGATGGCGGTCGCGGCGCGGGATGCGCACCGCTGAGTTCTCGGGCCCGAACCGGCGGGCCCGGGTGCGCCGGCTGGTGGGGCTGGTGGGTCTGGGACAGACGCGCGGGCTCGCGCCCTTTGGCGATGTTTGCTGGGTATGGCGAGGTCTCGACGGCGTGCCGATGTCTCGGCGTCGCAAACTTGCGCGAACCAGACCGAAGGAGCGAGCCGTGAACCTGACCGACATTCTGCATGCCGCCTATGAGGCCGACGCATCGGATGTGCATCTGATCGCGGGGCACCCGCCCTACATGCGCGTGCACCAGGTGATGTCGCCGATGGAGTACCCGTGCATCACGGCGGACGAGGCGCAGGAGATGTTCGAGGAGATGGCGCCCGAGCCGGCGCGCCGGACGTTCGAGTCGCACTGTGACGCGGACTTTTCCTACCAGGTCGAGGACCTCGCACGGTATCGCGTCAACGCCCACCTGCAGAAGGGGGCGATCGGCTTGGCGCTGCGAGTTATCAAGACCACGGTGCCGCCGCTGGACGTGCTGAGTTTGCCGGAGGTGATCTCGCGCCTGACGTACCTGCCGCGCGGGCTGGTGCTGGTGACCGGGGACACGGGCTCTGGCAAGTCGACGTCGCTGGCGGCGATGATCCAGGCGATGAACGAGCGGTACGCCAAGCACATCATCACGCTGGAGGATCCGGTCGAGTATGTGTTCCAGTCCGAGCAGTGCCTGATCGAGCAGCGCGAGCTGGGCCAGGACCTGCCGACGTTCGCGTCGGGCCTCAAGCACGCGCTGCGTCAGGACCCCGACATCATCCTGGTGGGCGAGATGCGTGACCTGGAGACGACGAGCCTGGCGATCAGCGCCGCCGAGACCGGCCACCTGGTGCTCTCGACGCTGCACACGATCAACGCGTCGCAGACGGTGGAGCGCATCGTGGACATGTACCCGGCGTCGCAGCAGAACCAGATCCGCTCGATGCTCGCGGGGACGCTGCAGGCGGTGGTGAGCCAGACGCTGTTCAGCCGGACGGATCGCCCGGGCATGGTGCCGGCGGTGGAGACGCTGCTGTGTACGAGCGCGGTGCGGAACCTGATCCGCGAGAACCGGACGTTCGAGATTCCGAACATCATCGAGACCAATCGTGCGATCGGGATGCAGAGCCTGGACACGTCCATCGCCGAGCTGTACTTCAACGGCCTGATCTCCAAGGAAGACGCGATCGCGCAGTCGGTATATCCCGACAAGCTCGAGCGTCAGCTCGCGGCGTGAGGCGGGGGATGGACGCAGAGGGCTGAGCGCACGGGCTGAACGCACGAGGAAGTGGCAATGCCGAACTATCGCTATCAGGTCAAGAACTCGAGCGGGCAGGTGCAGGCGGGGACGATGAGCGCCGACAGCGCCGCGACCGCCGCGGCGATCCTGCGCAATCAGGGCGTCAAGGTCGTCAGCCTCTCGCCGCACAAGGACACGGGGGGCACGAGCCTCTTGGGAAGCCTTGGGAGCCTGGGCGCGTCCAAGCCCAATCAGAAGCATGTGCTGGACTTCACGACCCAGCTCAGCGTGATGATCCGCGCGGGCATCAACCTGCGCTCGGCGCTGGATGGGATCGCCGACCAGACGACGCATGTGGGGTTCAAGAAGGTCCTGCACCAGATCAAGGACGACGTGGAGGGGGGCAAGCAGTTCTCCGAGGCGATCGGGCGGCATCCGAAGCTGTTCGGGCCGCTGTACTTCAACATGGTGCAGGCGGCGGAGATGGCCGGCTCGTTCGCCGACGCGCTGGACCGGATCGCGGGATACATCGGCCAGCAGATGGAGACGCGCAAGATGGTGGTGGGCGCGTCGATCTACCCGGCGATCATCGGGCTCCTGGCGATCGGCGTGACGGTGTTCCTGCTGACGTTCGTGCTGCCGAAGTTCTACAGCATCTTCGAGGGCAAGGAGGACGTGCTGCCTTGGGCGACGGTCTTCCTGATGGGGGTCTCGAAGCTGGTCGTGGACCAGTGGCCCGTGCTGCTGGGCGGGGTGGGCGTGGTGGTTATCACGCTGTATCTGTTTTTGAAGACCGAGGTGGGCGGGTTCTGGCTGGACAAGGCCAAGCTGAGCGTGCCGGTCGTCAAGACGATGTTCCGCTCGCTGTACATCGCCCGGAGCCTGCAGACGATGGGCCAGCTGATCAACGCGGGCGTGCCGATGCTGGACACGCTGGCGATCACCGGGGAAATCTCCGGCAACCGCCTGTTCAAGCGTGTGTGGCAGGGCGTGTACGCGGCGGTGAAGCAGGGCAAGAAGATCGCCCATCCGCTGATGCAGGACAAGATGCTGCCCAAGAGCGTGTGCCAGATGATCGCCGCGGGCGAGGAGTCCGGCAAGCTGGGCGAGGTGCTGGACCAGATCGCGGTGTTCTATCACAAGCAGCTCAAGGACCACATCAAGGCGGTTACCGGTCTGATCGAGCCCGTCATGATCGTCATCATGGGCTCAATCGTCGGGTTCATCGCGATGGCGGTCATCCTCCCGATCTTCAAGATGAGCCAGCTCGTCGGGTGAATCGGAGACTCGAAGATGGAGGACAACCCATGCGCCCAGTTCGCGCAACAACATCCCGCGGCTTCACCCTGATCGAGACCGCGCTGGCGGTGGTGATTATCGGGGTCGGCGTGATCGCCATGGTCGACGCCCAGCGGGCGTTCATGCAGTCCAACGCGTGGTCGAACCACGCGGCGACGGCGACGTACCTGGCCAACGAGATCCGCGAGATGTCGCGCCGATACCCGAGGCACGACCCGGTGACGGGGCTCTACCTCGAAGGTCCCGACCTGCGGGGCTGGGGCCCGGAGATCGGCGAGGTCGTCGTGACGGACTTCGACGACCTGGACGACTTCGATACGACGGTGTTCGGCGCGGGCGGGGGCGACGGGCCGATCAACGCCGTCGGCGAGGTGATCTACGAGATCGACCAGTACGGCGATATCCGCCTGGACGACGACGGCGTGCCGATCCCGCTCATCGGATGGTCACAGACGATCTTCGTCGAGAAGGTGAACCCGTTCGATCTCGCGGACGTGCTCGACGACGCGTACTTCGACCCGCCGGCGGGCACCTTCGAGGGGCGGGCCGTCGATCAGTTCCCGCTGCGCGTCACGGTTGTTGTGAGTTACGAGGATCCAGCGACGCTGGACGTGGAGGAGGTCACGCAAGTGACCTGGATCGTGCCGTGAGAATCCGACGAGCGCACAACGCGGAGGTCGTCATGCCCAAGGGTCGCAAGCGAGTCATCTCCCGGAGGGGCGTGGTCAGCGTTCTTGCGATGATGTTCCTGGTGCTGTTCGGGTCGCTGGTGGCGGCGATGGCGATCGCCAGCCAGGGGAATATCAAGACGGCGAGTACGCACCTGCATGTGATGCGATCGAGCGGGGCCGCGGAGACGGGCCTGGCGATCGCCGCCGACCGCCTGGGCCAGGCGACGGGTCGGTTCGTCATCGCCGAGAGCGACATCGACGAGGACGTGGTGTGGGCGCTGTGGACGGGCAACACGGGGACGATCGAGGGCGAGGTGATCGTGCGTGACCCGGTAAGCGGGCACTTCGAGGCCGCGCCGCCGACGGGCATCGCCGAGGCGATCGCGCTGCACCACGCGGCGGATGGGAACATCGTGGATTACGGGGGCGTCAACACGCCCGTGGTCGGGCCGGCGCCGGAAGGGACGGACCCGTTCATCTATCGTCTGGACGGCTGGGTGTACACGCCGATCGTGGCGTTGAGCACGATCGTGGACCAGGACGGGCTGCCCACGAGCGAGCCGGCGTTCCAGGTGGTGTACGCGCCGCTGGCCGACGGACTGAACGTGCGGGCGATCGTGACCGGGTACGACTTCGCGTACACGCGCAACGGCAGCCCGCTGACGCGGGTGATCATGCGCGATTTCCAGGTGACCAAGCGGGTGAGCCACGCGGTCATCTCGCCCAGCCGCATCATGATCGGCAAGAACGTGCATCTGACCGGCAGCGTCGGCGTCCACTATCTCGACGTGGACGCGGAGTTCGGCGATCCGTTGCTCCTGCGTTCGGACTTTGAGTTCCTCGACGACGAGCTGAACGCCAATCTCGACCTGCTGTACGCGGGGATCAAGGACTACGACGCCGACTTCGACAACCGCCTGCGGGTGCATCACCCCATCGAGGCGCTGGGCATCCCGAGCGGCGACGCGTTCAGCGACGCCACCGGCGACGGCTATGTGGACGAGTTCGATCTGTTCATCAACTTCTACGACGCCAACGGGGACGGGAAGGTCGCGCTGTCCGATGCGCTGCGCGACGGGACGCCCAACGAGGCCCTCTCGGCCGAGTTCTACGGCGACGGCGAGCCGATCGACGAGGACCTGGCCAAGCTCATCGACTGGGGCACGCCCGATCGCAACGCGAACGACATCTCCGGCTGGGAAGATCTCAATGACGACGGCGAGTGGGACCCCGACAGCGAGAACCTGCTGGACTTCGACCCGATCTACGGCGTGTTCCTCGACCAGGAGCTCGGATACCGCGACGGCGTGATCGACCGCCTGGACAGCTACACCAAGCTCAACGGCTCGGTCGCGTTCGCGGTGCGGCGCGAGGACTGGGAGGCGGAGCAGGCCGAGTGGCAGAGCCGCCTGAAGGGCGGCGTCCAGCCCGACGAGAACTTCCCTCCCATCATCTTCGGCGCCAACGACAAGCAGCTTCCCGATGTTGACGTCAACGACTTTTCTGGTGCTGGCGATGACCTGCGCGCCGCCGCAGACGGCGCGGACTTCTGGCAGCAACTCGCCGACCAGCTCGGCGTGGGCGTGGACGACCTTGACGACTATGTGGAGGCCGAGCCCGACGGCACGGACCAGCCGCGGTATTTCCGGCTGGACCCCGACACCGATGGGGACGGGCTGCCGGACAACTGGGACACGGCCTACTTCGAGAAGATGCCGTTCAACGCGCCGGAGTTCAGCGACTGGTACTACCGCCCGGTGATCGAGAACGCGGTCTTCAAGGACGCGCATATCCCCGCGGGGCTCAATGCGCTATTCGTGAACTGTACCTTCGCGGGCGTGACCTATGTCCGTACGACTGTCGACAACTCCTACGAGTACTGGGGCCTGTACGGGCGCATGGCGTTCGACGAAGGACTGGGGATCCCGGTGCCGCAGATTGAACGCTCGATCTACGGCGACGATCCGGGCGAGGAAGGCGACCACCCGCCGATGCTCCCGCCGACCGCGGTGCCGCCGACCCGCAACGTGCTGCTCGCGGAGGATCCGATCGAGAAGGGCGACATCCTGGCGAGCGAGGTGGCGTCGTACGACCCCGGCGCGTACGACGCGCTGCCCGAGCCGCTGATCATCGACGGTCTGCGTGTGACCGACACCAAGCCGCACTCGAACAATATCCGGATGCACGACTGCCTCGTGGTCGGATCGATCGTCTCGGACGCGCCGGATTTCTTCCACCATGTGCGCAACAAGATCCAGTTCACGGGCGCGACGCGGTTCGAGATCGAGCACCCGGAGTCGCCGAACGATCCGGCGCTCAATCCCGACTCCGAGGACATGAATGTCGTGCTCAAGAGCTCGCTGCTGCTCCCGAACTACTCGGTGGATATCGGGACGTTCAACAGCCCGCCGGAGCAGCGTGTGCATCTTCGCGGCGTGATCGTCGCGGGCCTGCTCGACGTCCGCGGCAACGCGGTGATCGACGGCGCGTTGCTCATGACGTTCCAGCCCGTCCTGGGCGAGCCGCCCTTGCGCGACCCCCTGGGCAACCCGATCGGCAACCCCGCGCTGTTCAACACGACGCTGGGCTACTTCGGCCCGGATGACGGCGACGGCGAGAGCCTCGATCCGCAGGAGCTGCCGATCGTCGACGGCGTTCGCATCGTCGGTTGGGATACCGATGACGACGGGCTGGCGGACGTCGGGCCCTTCGAGCCCCAGCCTCCGGGATCGGTCGCGGTGCCGTTCTACGGCTACGGCAAGATCGAGCTGCGATTCAACCCGGCGATCGCGATGCCCGACGGGATCCTGCTGCCGCTGAGCGCCGAGGTCGACGCGCGCTCATACCGCGAGGGAGCCCGCTCATGAACCACTCGAACCAAGGCAGGCGCGGGTTCAGCCTCGTCGAGATGCTCGTCGCGCTGACGATCAGCAGCCTGCTGCTGACCGCGACGCTCGGCGCGCTCGACGCGTCGTTCAAGTCCTACAAGGTGACGACCGAGTCGGCCTCCAGCCACGTCGTTTCGCGCTTGGTCATGCAGCGACTGGGCGCTCTGATCCGCACGGGCGAGAGTTTCGGGCCGTTCCCGGTGAACCCGATCCTGACGCCGATCATCGAGTCGGACTCGATCGAGTTCCGCGTCGAGCCCAACCCCGACGTCAACGCCTACGAGATCTGGCGGATCCAGCTCACGCCGGTTGTGGGCGAGACCGGCCCCAACGAGCTGCGCTCGATCGTCGAGCGCTACGAGAACGGCGCCTTGGTCAACACGAGCGAGCGGACGCTCATGCGACGGATTCTGGACGCGACCTTCACCCTCGAGTACGCGGTTGGCCCGCGCCTCCGGCGCGCGACGGTGGACATCAACATGCTCGCCGACGACGTGCAGGGCGACACCATCGGCAGCGACATGAGCGCCAACGCCCTGCGGATGGTCACGTCGATCTCGCCGAGGCGACTGGAGGAGTAGGCGTCGCTCACGCCGATGTACGATCGCCGCGCATCGTCTGGGCGATTCGGCAGGCCTCGTCGCACAACTCTCGCGCCAGCAGGCCGCCGGTCACGTTCCGGCTCGCTCTCCAGGCGTCGCCGGCCAGCCCGTGGATCTCTACCGCGACTCTCGCCGCGTCGTAGAGATCCAGCGGGCGCAGGAGATCCCTGGGCATTCTCTCGCGCATCGCGTCGCTCAGTCCGGCGATGGGCGTGCCGGAAGCGTGCTGGGCGACGATGCCGGCGATGATGCCACTGAGCACGTCGCCGGTGCCCGCGGTGGCCAGCCAGGGCCCGCCGCGGTTGCAGGTCCATGCGCGCAATCCGTCGCTGACGACGGTGCGGTGGCCCTTGAGCACGACGACGACGCCGAGGCGTTGGGCGAGGGCCGCGCCGGCAGCGGCGCGAGCGTCGTCGCTTCCAAGCTCCACCGAGATCTTCAGTGAAGCGGCCAGGCGGCGGAACTCGCCCGGATGGGGTGTCAGGATTGCCCGCGCGCGCAGCTCGCGATGCAACTCGTCGATCGTCGCCATGACGTTGAGCGCGTCGGCGTCGAGGACGACCGGGGCGTCCTCCTGCTGGATCGCCCGCAGCGTCGCGGCCTGGGCGGCGTCGGATCTGCCGAGCCCGGGCCCGACGACGAGGCACGCCGAGTTGCGCGAGACCTCGTCGATCCGCGCCGTCATGGCGTGGGAGGCGACGCGACCGCTCTGTTCATCCAGCGCGACGGGCACGCCGGTCGCGCCGGGCTCGATCGCCAGGGCGTGGGCGAGGATGGAGCGAGGCGTGACCATGCGGACGAGGCCGCAGCCGCTTCGGAGGGCGGCCCGGGCCGCGAGGGCCGGGGCGCCGATCATGCACGCCTCGTCGTCGTCGCGTCCGCCGATAATCGAGACGGTGCCGAACGTGCCCTTGTGCCCGTCCGCGGGGCGCGCAGGCAGTTGTGGCAGCGGGCTCGTGTCCGGCTCTGTCACTCGATGCTCTCGATCTCGACCTGCAATCGCCCGAGCAGCGGGGCGAGGCGCACGAGCGCGTTGCTGCCCTCGTCATCGGAGAGCGTTGAGATCACCAGGGCGATGTGCGTCGCGTCAAAGGCGTCGGATGGACCGAGCGTTGCGTCGAGGTCGATCCAGCGCCGCTCGCCGTCGACCTCAATCAGGGCCTGTGTCCACATGTGGTAGCCGAAGATGTTGCGCTCGCCGAGGAATCCGTCGGCGTAGATGAGGCCGCTGGCAATGCGCGACGGGATGCCGCGAGCTCGCAGCAGCGCGCCGAGCAGTGCCGCGTGCTCCGAGCAGTCGCCCTGGCGCGAGCGGACGACCTCGGAGGCGCTGCCAAAGCCCACGCCGAGGTCCTTGGCGTTGATGTGGCGGTGGACGGCCTCTCGCAGCAGCTCGGCTTGGCGCAACGTCGGCATGCCGTCGGTACCTCCGGCCCTGCGCGCCAGCTCCTGGATGCGCGGGTCCCGCCAGTTGACCATGCTCGATGCTTCGAGCGTGGCCTCGGTGTTGTCCTTGCTCGCGAGCCCAGCGGGGAATCCGCCGGCGTCGCGAACATGGACGCGCACGGTCCGCGCGTCGATGCGCTCGGCCCGCTGGTTGGAGGTCTGCGGGATCTCGCCCAGCTCGCCGTCGGCGACGTGCAGGAGATACGTCGCGTCGGTCGTGCGGCGCGGGCGGACGATCGGGCGATCGGTCCGCACGAACGTGCGGGCCATGAGCTCGGGCGGGTCGAGCTCGCCCAGGGCCAGCTCTTTGTCCGCCGCGAGCGTCACGACGTGCATCCCGGCGATCGCGACTTCGGTGCGGAGCTGTCGCCCGGCGTCGTCGAGAAAGACCGTCGAGCTGACGCCGGGGGTGGCGCTGCTGATGACCTCGCCGCGGATCGCCTCGACGGTTCGCCCGAGCACGTCCACCGTCGCGGGCCGGAAATCTCGCAGCGTCGTCTGCACTGGCGAGAGCTGCTGCATCGGGTCGAGGCCACGATAGGTGATCTCGCCGGCGCCGGCTGAGAGGCGCGAGGCTGTGAACGCGCGGATGCCCGCGGGCGTCAGCCACTCGCCGGTGGGCGGATCGCTCGAGCGCGTGGATGGTCGTCCGCCCTCGGTCGATCTGATCTCGACCGCTTCGTCACCGAACGTGAACACCCGCTTCACCGGCTCGCTGCCCATCGCGACGCTCGTCTCCCATCGCAGGGGCTCGAATCGGTCGGTCTCGATGAACGTGCTGCGGATGTCGATGGTCACAGTGCTCGGCCCGCGCCGGATGCTCATCGACGTATCGGTCGTCGTCGTGATCCGATTCTCGTCGACCTCTACTCGCTCGTGGAGCCAGCCCGCCCGCGCGCCGTCGATCTCGACGACGTACCACAGGTCGTACGGTTCCTCGGCGGCTCGCACGGTCGCGCTGAGGACCGAGACCGTGAACAGCGAAACAACCAGCGCCGCGGCGGCGCTCGCGTGAATGCTCGGGATGAGCCGGCGTGCGGCGGTCATGATGGTCATGTGGAACCTCCAGGGTCATTCTACCGGGAGCGGGGCCTTGCGCTGCCTACCGTCAGGGCGTGATCGACACCCATTGCCACCTGACCTTTCCGGACTTCGCCGAGGATATCGGCGATGTGGTGGAGGAGGCGAGGGCGGCGGGCGTGGATGAGCTGATCACGATCTGCACGACGACGCAGAACGTCGAGGAGTGCGTGCATGTCGCGGATCTGTTCGAGAACGTCTGGTGCAGCGCGGGGGTGCATCCGCTGTACGCCGACCAGGGGCCGCACGACTGGCAGGCGCTGGCCCGGGCCGCGCGACATCCCAAGTGCGTCGCGTGGGGCGAGCTGGGGCTCGACAACCACTACGACAAGCCGCTTCGCACGATCCAGGACGAGGTCTTGAGCGAGCAGCTCGCGTTCATCGAGGCCCAGCGCGATTCGGGCGTCGAGCTGCCGATCGTGCTGCACTGCCGCGAGGCGTTCGATGATCTGATCCCGATCCTGCGAGCGACGAGCCTCGACCCGGCCCGGTTCGTCTTCCACTGTTTCACCGGCGACGAAGCCGACGCGCGCAAGTGTCTGGACTTCGGCGCGATGATCTCGTTCACCGGCGTCGTGACGTATCCCAACGCGAAGGACGTGCAAGCCGCGGCGAGGCTCGTGCCCGATGACCGGATCATGGTCGAGACCGACGCGCCGTTCCTGAGCCCCGTGCCGCATCGCGGCAAACGCCCGTGCCGACCGGCGTGGGTCCGCCACACCGCGGCGTTTCTCGCACAACTCCGTGGCATCGAGTTCGAGGACTTTCACGCCCGGCTCAACGCCAACAGCGAGCGGTTCTTTGGCATCCGCGTCAACTCGTAATCAACGCACGAATCCCCGATTACTCATCCTCTTGCGGCGAGACGGTGACACGGATCGCGCGATCGTCGGAGAGGACTCTGCCGACGGATCTTTGAACATCTTCGATGCCAATCCTGATATACGCACGCCCGGCACGCCTGATCTCATCAATCTCGAGCCCGAGGCGCGTCTGATCGCTCAGCACGCCCGCCCAGTAGCGCGGGCGGTCGAGGATCTCCCTGCCTCGCCTGTATCGCTCGCGCCCGGCCTGCTCCAGTTCCTCTTCGCTGGGGCCCTCGATCGCGAGGCGCTCGATCTCCTCGCGGATGAGGCCCATCGCGTCGACGCTGGAGCCGATCACGACGCCATAGAGCACGCCGCGGCCGCCCGCGGTCGCCCTGGGCTCGTAGCGTCCGGCGACCTCGCCGTCGGGGATTTGCGCTATAAGGCGCTCGTCGAGGACGTCCGCGGCGAGCCGCAGGGCCCGGGCTTCATCCAGCTCGAACAACGGCGGGCCGAGGAATCCGACGAACACGCCCAGCCCGTTGATATCCGGCATCTTCGCCGAGATCTCGATCGCCTGGGCCTCGCGTGCGGGGCGAGCGAGCTGGACCGCAGGTCTTTGCGAGATGGCTCCCAGGTAGGTCGCCGCCAGATCGAGCGCGACCGCTCGGCGCAGGTCGCCGGCGATGCCGACCTCGATCGCGCAGGTCCGCGCGATCTCGCGCAGCGCGCTCTCGGCCTGCTCTACGGCCAGGCCCGTGATTCGATCCGGATCGGGCGGAGCGAACGCGGGCGATCCGTCGCGTGCCAGCTCCATGCCGACGCGGCGCTGGAGCGCCTCGCCCGTCCACTTGGCCTTCTCGCGGAGCTCCCACGGCGTCAACTTGCGCCAGCGTTCGAAGACCTCACGATCGACGACGGCGTCGCTGAGTACCGCGTGGGCAAGCTCGAAGGCGAGTTCGGCGTGGGACGGCTCGGCACTGATCCGCAGGCTCACGCTGTCCACGCCAACCATCGCTTCGACTCGGATGTCGGCGTCGCGCAGGATCTTCGTGAGCGCGGCATGATCGAGTCGGCGGGTCGCGGGCTCGCCCATGGCGTGGACCGCCGCGCGCAGGGCCTCGGAACTGAGCTGGCCCTCCTGGAGAGCCCCGCCGGAGAGGGTGATGGCCAGCTCGAGCTTGCCCTCCATCTCGCGGTGGTGGGCGAGCACGCCGTTGGAGAGCGTGATCGACCACACGCCGCTCGATACATGCTGGCGGATCGTCGTGATCTTGCCGGCGGCGGGCGCGTCGGTGGCCATGCCGACGGGCTCGATACGCGGCCCGAGGACCAGGGCTTGGGGCTCTGTGGCTGAACGAGCTGCGTCTGTTGGGTCCTCCACGGAACACGCGGCAACGCGGCCCGTCCCGCCCAGGAACACGAATAACCAACCAAGATGGATACACCGGGCTCTTGTCAACACGCTCAACGACCGTCCGATCAACCCCGGCTCCAGATACGAACCGCCCACGACAGGCAACCCCCACACGAAGCGCCCCTTCGGCCACGATCCGAGGCGCACGCCTCCAGACTCTACCGCTTGCGCATGTAAAGGTGCATGCTCATCTTGCCGTAATCGTGGGTTTCCGGACCAATGGCCCCTGTAATAGACAGGTCCACCGGCTCGTAGCGTACGCCGTCCTGCGACAGATCCTCGGCGTCGGTCCAATTCTCCAGCGACCAGTCCGAAGCATCCAGTTCTTCCACAGCGTCGCCGTCGTCGTCGATCTCCCGTGGGCGTGATCGCCCGCCCTTCGTCGATGAGCGACGAGACGACTTTCTCGCCTCGGCAGGATGCTCGTCGGCGACGTTCCTTGCGCCATCGTCGACCCGGCGCACCGCCGGCCTCGGCGTCCGCAGCACCAGATACCCCGCGTCGTCCAGACGCTCGATCAGCTTGGCGAGTTGGGCCTGGCAGCGCTGCCACGTCTTGGCGTCGCGCACCATCGGGTAGGGCGGGTCGAAGAAGATGAGGTGGGCCTGGGTTGGGCAGCGGGCGAGGGCGAGCGGGCCAAGGGCGTCGGATCGGACGATTTCGCAGCGATCCTGGACGCCAAGATTCTGCACGTTGCGTTCGATGACGCCGACCATCTTCTTGTCGCGTTCGATGAAGACGCAGCGGGAGGCGCCGCGGCTGACGGCTTCGAGGCCGACGGCGCCGGTGCCGGCGAAGAGGTCGATGACGGTCTGGCCCTCGGCGTGCCCTCGGAGGAGGTTGAAGACGGCCTCGCGGACGTGGTCGGGCATGGGGCGCGTGGTCGCCGAGTCTTTGGGGGTCTCGATTTTTCGGCGTCTGAGTTCGCCGGCGATGATGCGCATGGGAGAGCAAAGCGGGGGGAGGGGCGGGGGTCAAGGGGCCGGGGGCGCCCATCGGGCGTGGGTCTGGGGGCGTGGGTCGGGGGGGTGGGGTGGGGAGGGGCGGACTGGTGTTGGCGGGATTGGGGGTCGGGGCTGCGCGCCGCACTGGTGGGCGAGCCACCAGCGAGTGGGACGGTGGGTGGGTGGTGGGTGAGTGGTGGAGGAGTTGGGTGGCGGCTTTGCGGCGGGTTTCGTTGCAGCGGAGTTGCTGGGGGGTGGTGAGGATGTGGTCGGTGGGCTGCTGCGTGAGTTGGTCGAGGGCGGCGAGGGCTTCGGTTTGGGTGCGCTCGGCGATGAGTTGGCGGCGGCGGTTCTCGATGCGGGAGTGGGATTCGAGAGCCGCGGTGACTTTGGGAGAGTTCATCCAGGCTTCGAGTTGGGCGAGCGTGAGGTTGTGGTGGTCGCAGAGGTCGAGGGGGGAAAGGGCGGGGTCGAGGAGTTCGGCGAGAAGGAGGGACTCGTTGAGTCCGGGTCGGGGGTCGAGGGCTGCTCGTGTGAGGGGTTGGGGTCTAGGGGCTGGGGCCTGGGCGAAGGCAGGAGGCAGTGGGCAGTGGTCAGCAGGCTCGCGTCCGGCGCGGGAGGGTTGTTCGGCGAGAGAGTGGAGCCTTGGGACTCGTCAACGGCCTTGTGTTCGGGCGTGATGTCGATGAGTGTGTCGTGCAGCATGGGGCAATTGTTTGTGGGGAGGTGGCGCGGCTCAAGGAATGAGTGGGGGAGTGTCAGGAAACGGCGGACGAGGGACGGGGATCGTGCGAAGATTTTGCTTGAGAGATCGATGGAGCCGGAGATCTGGTGAAAGATTTCACAGCCACACTAAGCCGTGGCGTTGCGCGGCGATTTCCGTCCATCTATGTAGCGCAGCCTTGCGTCAACTCAAGCCCATCACGGTACAAGAACGGGATTTGATAGCTCGGCTTGCCCTCTCGCGTCTTCTCGCTTAGCACGCCAATGGCGAGAAGATCATCTTTCTTCGATTCCCATTTTCGACCCAATAGTCGCTGCAGAGCGCCTTGAGTATATTCCGTTCGTCCTCCGAAAAATTTCTTTATATCCGGCCAAAAATGCTCGAATTCAGCTTGCAAATAGGTCTCGCACTTCTTCTTTGATAGCTCGCTTAGCCCGTACCGAATAGCAGCTGATCCGATGATGTATTCAGTGTCGCCCTCCGGATCATCCCTATATTCATTGTACTGTCGTTGCTTCGCTCGCGACAACAAGTCAATCACATCACGAGGTGTGACAACACCGCTTCCATCCGCGACATGATTGTAAATCCACCGCAGTGTGGCGCTCTGCCTGGACCCTCTGTGTACCGTCGCGGGAAACACATCATAGAACACCGTTCGCCTGTATGCCCTAGATGCCAGCAATCTTTCCTCATCGATCTCAAGAAGTGCGCGAAGTCCCTCGGATGTTGAGAGGCGCCTCATAATCATCGATAGAATCTGCTCCTCGGACCACTGCAGCCTGTCCGCTTGACGTGCAGTGACATGGCTTAGTGCTGTAAAGCCGCCAGATCCAACTGTGATTTGCGACAGAATATCATCCCTGAGAAACACCTTTACGCGTATCCTCGCGTTTTCAAAGATACGCAGCGTTCGCAAGAGACCGCGCAAGGCCAGTGTCTCTGTTTGCGACCGCCGGGGAAAAATCTCATCCAACCGGTCAATCATCAGCCAAAGATGCAAATCGGCGCATTCAAGCAACTCCTCAAGCGACTTAGCGATGTCTGAAACAAACTGTGGGAGCGGCTGGCCATCATGAATATGCTTCGGAGCATCGTCGACGGCAACTGTGAATAACATATCGCCGCTGTCTGGATTTACCTTCATAGCAGGGCGCAACGTTTTGAGCGCGTGCAACACCGAGGTAATAATCCCCTTCAATGATTGTTTGCCTGGAATTGCGGGAATACGGGCGGCGCGGCATGCCGACTCAAAAGAGCGCAATCTTGGAGCGCATCCGGTCAGGAACTGTCGATACCGCTCTGAGTTTACAAACTCTTCCTTGGCGAGCGAGACCAGGTAAATGCACCAAAAGTTAACAAAATCATTTTCATTGAATTCATCGAAGTGGTCACGGAATGCTTGAAAAGTAACATCTCCATGTTGATGTACCCCATGGGCGACTACAACTTTACGTTGTTCGAGTAGGAGATCAGAAAGAAATTCCACAAAGATGCGATAGAGAGCGGTCTTGCCAGACCCCTTGGTTCCAGGGATCAAGTCGACCCTATCATTCAGCAGATCCGTAAAGGTAGATGTTTCAACTCTTGCGGATTCCAGAAGATCGTCGTGTTCTGCGACGGCTGCACCGAAATCGAGTTGTTGAAGGATGGAAATCAAGGCATCTTTGGCGTATCTGGGCATTTCGTATTCTATGCCTATTGCTTCGATCAGTTCCTTTTCGGATCAAGAACTTAACAAATGCCCAATACGCGCCAACTCCAGAGAGAACACTGTTGAGGCCATCGCGTTGAGCCGATGACCGCTCATGCCCATTGAGGGCGGACAAAGGTTCCCGGGGCTGAGTGCGCCCTTGCTACCGGCATTCACCCCTGTTGAGGCGGGATGCGGTGAGCGGTGGCGCGGGGGCGGCGGGTTAGTCGTCGATCTCGCCAAGTTGGCGGTATTTTTCGAGGTACTTGTCGCGCAGGAGCGTGTGCTTGTTGGTGAGGTCGAGTTCGCGGCCGTCGATGTAGGCGCGCTCGACGTTGGTGGTGATTTCGAGGATGTCGCCGTCGGTGAGGATGAGGGTGCCGGACTTGCCCGGTTCGAGGCTGCCGTAGTTGTCGTCGATGGCGAGGATTTCCGCGGCGGAGAGGGTCATGGCGCGGATGGCGCTGTCGGGATCGAGGCCGAAGGCGACGGCCTTGGCGATCTGGTGGGAGAGGTTGCGTTCGTTGCTGGCACCGCCGCCGGAGGCCAGGCACCAGCGGATGCCCGCGGCGTCGAGCCTCGCGGGGAGCGTGAAGGCGTCGTCGTGCGGCTTGTCGGCCCGATCGGGGAAGGCGTAGACGCTGGAGACGATCACGGGGACGTCGTGGGCCTTGAGCAGGGCGCTGACGAGCGGGGCATCGCGTCCGCCGGTGATGACGGGATTCATGCCGCGCTCGGTGAAGAAGGTGATCGCCGAGGCGATCTGGTCCATGTCGTTGGCGGCGACGAACACCGGCTTCTGGTCCTGGCTTTTGTCTTGGGCGGGCAGGACCATCATCGCGGCCTCAAGGCCGAGATCGACGGGGATCGCCTCGCCCGCGCCCTTGGCCTGGGCGTAGGCGTCGAGGCGATCGAAGAATGCCGCGAGTTCGGCGAGATTGTCATCGATCCGCTCGCGCTGCTCGCTCTGCGATCGGGTCATCCACCAGTCCTGGCTGGGGCGGACCTGCGGGAAGTTGACGACCAGGCCGACGGCGCCGTCGATCGTCATGTCCTCCCACGTCCAGCCGTCGAGGCGGATCGCGCCGGCTCGCCCGGGGATGCGCCCGCCCGAGGGGAAGACCCCGGCGATGAGCACGCCGCCGGCGCGGGCGACGGGGATGAGCGTGGAGTCGGGGTTGACCGCGACGGTCGCGCGGACCTCGGGGGTGAACTGGCCGACCTCGCTCTGGTCGCGTGTGGCTCGGACGGCGCCGATCTCGGTGAGGCCGAGGCTGGTAGAGGCGCTGATGAGGGCGGGGTAGACGTGCTTGCCCTGGCCGTCGATGAGGATCGTGTCGGCGGTGAAGAGGCGTTCGCCCTGGCCGAGTTCGACGATGCGCCCCTCGCGGACGAGGACGAAGCCGGATTGGAATGTCTGCCCATCGCCGGTGTGCACGGTGGCATTGACGATCGCGAACGGCATCTCCTGCGGCGGGGCCTTGTGGATGAGATCCTGGGCGCTCGCCGCGGTGACGCAGAAGAGGCTCACCACGGAGACACGAAGGCACGGAGAAGAGAAGCAACGGAGCGACGCGGCGACGAAACGACGAAGGGCTCCGGCGATGCACGCCGGCTCACTTGCATGACGCACTTGTTTCATCGGATCACCCATCTCATTCCTGTTTGCGGTCTCAGCCACTCTGCCACTTCTTCTCATTCATGCATCAACCGATGCAGCCAGCCGTCGGCGGTGCAGCCGCAGTCGCCGCGGAGGTCGTGGTCGGCCTCGGCGAGGTTGTCGAGCCATTCGAGGCTGAGGTGGTCGCGCAGCAGCCAATCCGGGTCGTCGGACTCCTTTGCGTCGCCTTCGGACTCGATTTTCTCTTCCTCGTCGTCCTTCTTGTCGCTCTTGAGCAGCTTCGCGAGGATGCGCTGGCGCTCGCCCTCGTTCCGCTCGCGATGCGCGGCGTCCTCCTCGAGACTGAAATACTCCCACCCGTCGATCCACGTCGCCTCGCACACGCTCAGCGAACTCAACGGATCGCCCGACCAGATCGCCAGGTCCGCGTCCTTGCCGACCTCCAGCGAGCCGACGCGATCGTCGATGGCGAGCTGGATCGCGGGGTTGAGCGTGACGAACTTGAGCGCCTCGGCGGGCTCGATCCCGCCGTACTTCACGGCCTTGGCGACCTCGGTGTTCAGGCGACGCGAGAGCTCATCGGAATCGGAGTTGTAGCTGACGACGACGCCGACGGCGTGCATGATCGGGCCGTTGTAGGGGATCGCGTCCTGGACCTCGACCTTGTACGCCCACCAGTCGCTGAAACAGCTCGCGCCGAGGGCGTGCTCCCTGATCGCCTCGGCGACCTTGTAGCCCTCCAGCACATGCTGGAAGCTCCCGATTTTGAAGCCGAACTCCTCAGCGACGCGGCAGAGCATCAGGATCTCGTCCTGGCGATAGCTGTGGCAGTGGATGAGGCGGTCGCCGGCGAGGATCTCGGCGAGCGCTTCGAGCTCGAGGTCGCGACGGACTGGGCCCGAGCTCGTCGGAAGTGGGCGAGGCGGATTCCGCGTGCGGCTTGTTGCTGCGTTGCGAGCTCCCAGCATGAGAACCGCAGAGCCATGCTCGTTGATTCTCCTTCCAGCCTCGTGAATCCCACTTTGCCGGTCCCCTATCTCCGCCGACACCTCGGCCACATACGCCCAGTATTGATCCGCCGCATACTGCTCTGCCGCCAAGAACCGATCCCGGATAAACGTCTCTACGCCCATGCGCGACTGCGGGTACCGCACCGTGTACTCATTGCCCCAGTTGCTCTGTTTCACGTTCTCGCCGAGGGCGAACTTGATGCCGGGCTTTGCGCCTTGCATGAGCATGTCGCGGGGGTGGCGCGAACCCCAGCGGACCTTGTGGATGGCGTTCTGGCCTCCGATGGGATTTGCGCTGCCGTGGAGGCTGTTGACGGTGGTGACGCCGGCGGCGAGCTGGCGGTACCAGTTGATGTGCGAAGGATCCAGGCTGTCATGGATGCGGACTTCGCTCGTGCATGCCTGCGACCCCTCGTTCACGCCGCCGGCGAAGAGCCCCGTGTGGCTGTGCGCATCGATCAGCCCCGGCGTGATGTGCCTGCCCTCACAATCAATGATCCGCATGTTCGGCCGGCCCCGCGGCGGCACGCCCGTGCCCAGCCGCGCGATCTTTCCGTTTTCGACCATCACCCAGCCGTCTTCGAGGATGCCATCGGGCCCGCTCGTCCAGACCGTCGCGTTCACGAACAGCGCGGTCTCGGCCTCCGGCAGCGCGTCGACGCCATAGCCGCCGAACGGAAACCCATAGACCTCCGGCACGTCCGGCCCAGACTCCTCCTCATCTCCCGCTTCTTCCTCCGCGTTCTCCGCGCCCTCCGCGGTGACATCTCCCAGCCTCTGGCCCGTGAACTCCATCGTCATCCCGCCGGGGATCAGCACCGTCCCGAACAGGCGATCGCCCGCGAAGAGGATCGTGCCGACGACCGCGCCGCTGGCGTCGGGATTGTCCATGACGTACGAGAGCCGCCGCCCTTCGCGCTGCACGTTGCGGGCCTCGATCGACTCGACCTCCGGGTCTTTCGACTCGCCGACGACCTTCACCTTGCCCTTGTCGCCCACCGAGATCGCCAGAACCCCGTCGTACATCGGGTCCATGCCGAACGTGAACGACCAGCGCCCGGCGATGTCCTCGTCCCTGGGCTTGTTGATCTCGTGGCGCTGCCCGTCGATCCAGACCTCCAGGATCTTGGTTTTCTCTTCAAAGAGCGGCCCGTCGGCGACGATGAAGCTCGCGACTTTGCCGACAGCGAGCGTGCCGAGTCGGTCGCCGACGCCGAGCATCGCCGCGGGCGTCGTCGTCAATGCCGCCAGCGCCGCTTGTTCATCCAGTCCGTGCTCGATGGCCTTGCGCAGGTTCTTGTGGAACTTGCCGCGACCATCGACCTTGGAGCTCGTGATCGCGACCTCCAGCCCCGCCCCGATCAGCCGGCGCACGTTCATCGGCGCCTGCTCCCACGCCATCAGGTCCTCGAGCGAGAGCGCCTCGATCATGCCGACGCTGGAGACATCGGGCTCGGCAGGGAATCGCAGCGGCACGATCATCGCCCGCTCCTCGCCCGCGATCGCCTCCAGGTGCTGATACTCCCGCCCGTCGCCGATGACGATCACGTCGCGCTCGAACTCATCGCCCACACCGTCCGCGAGCAAGGCGTGCAGCGGGTTGCCCACGTCGAAGATCAGCGGCAGATCCGGGATGATCGCGTCGAGACCGTTGAATGGGATCTCCTCCCCCGCCTCGCGCGCGGCCCGCTGCCAGTCGCTGTCGATCAGCGTCTGGCGGACCAGCGCCATCGCGCCCATGTGGCTGACGGGGTAGCCGCTGCCATCGGGCTGACCCTGCGTGCGATCGAACGACAGGACGTTGCCGACGTGATCGCGATACACCGGCACCTGGCCCTGCGAGGCGTCGCCGGGCGTTTGTCCCAGGCTCACCACGCCCGAAAGCCCACGGAACACGCCGGTCTCGGGCGTGATATGCGCCGCGACGAAGCCGAGCTTGCGCAGCGACTCCTTCTCGCTCTCGGCAAGCCCCGCTCCCTGCACCGCCACATGGTGCGGCGTCACCATCGGGTTCCAGTGCGTCACCTGCTTCCCGTCATCGGTCTGCGGCTCGTGCACCTCGACGAACGACTCGATCAGCCCGGGATAGATGTGCAGGCCGGTCATGTCGTGAGATGTTGCGCCTGGCGAGCCCGGAACTGGTGAACCCACAGCCTGGTCACTCACCAGAGGGGAGACCTGCGTGATCTGATCCCCCCGAATGCCGAAGAGACCGAGCCTGGGCTCAACGCCGGGCGCTGGATGGATCGTCGCCCCCATGAACACATGCAGCCCCGGATCCGTCCGGCGAACGCCGTTCACCGGCGGATCCAGCGGCCCACGGCTGGTGGACTGCCCCATCCCGCCCAGCACCGCCCCGCCGAGGATCGCAACCACAACGCCGATCTGATTCATCTTCATGGTGCCAGAGGTTATCGGGGAAATCGCTCTGGGATGCAAGGGCGATCCGCGTACAATGCCTCGATGCCCGAGCCCATCCGCCTGACTGACGAGCAGATCGAGGAGCTCCGGACCAAGGGGCTTCCCCTGGTCGTCCAAGTTGATGGGCGAGAGATCATCGTACAGGATGGCGAGGCGTACCGGCGCACTCTTCGGCTGCTAGAGGAACTCGACAACGCGGAGAACGCCCGCATTTGCATGGAGCGGCTGGAGAAGCTTGAGTCTGGGGAGGATCGCGGGATCCCGGCCGAAGAACTCATCCAGCAACTGCGCAATCGTATCCGCCACGCGGGATGAATCGGCACGCCGTCGAACTCGCGCCGGCCGCGAATCAGGATGTCCTACAGATCTTCGGGTACATCGAACGCGAATCCTCGCCATACGCGGCAGGACGGTGGTTGGAAGACTTCGAGCAACTCGTCGCGTCCATGCGTTCCTTTCCCTACCGGTTTCCGGTCGCGGAGGCATCTGATCTACGCCCGTGGCCGCGAGATTCGACGCGCCGTCCTTCACAACCATCTGGTGTTTTTCATCATCCGCGCCGAGGTGGTGAGCATTCTCCGCATCTGCCACGGCGCCCAAGAAGACCTCCCTGAGTTAGAGGCTTGAGACTATCCGCCCATTCGCTCAAGCTCCGCTTCGCTCGATTCCTACCCTCCCCCCATGCTGATCCCAGGAAACGCCGCCATCGGCCAGTCCGGCGGGCCCACCGCCGTCATCAACCAGTCCCTCGCGGGCGTCATCGACGGCCTCAGAGAATCCGGCGCGGGCGCAGGCGGCACGATCAAGAAGATCCTCGGCATGCGCCACGGCGTCCGCGGATTGACCCAAGACGACCTCCACGATCTCTCGGATATCCCGACAGAACGCCTCGACCGCATCGCCAACACGCCCTCGGCGGCCCTCGGCTCCACCCGCGACAAGCCCGATGAGACCTACTGCAAACGCATCCTTCAATCCTGCCAGAAGCACGACATCCGCTACTTCTTCTACATCGGCGGCAACGACTCCTCGGACACCTGCCGCATCGTCAACGAGCTCTCCGACGCTTCCGGCTACGAGCTGCGCTGCTTTCACATCCCCAAAACCGTCGACAACGACCTGATGGTCAACGACCACACGCCCGGCTGGCCGTCTGCCGCCCGCTTCGTCGCCAAGGCCTGCATGGCCGACTTCATGGACAACATCTCGCTGCCGGGAATCAAAATCAACGTCATCATGGGGCGCCACGCGGGGTTTCTGACCGGGGCGGCGGCTCTGGCGCGGCGCGCCGATCGCGCCCGGTCCACCGATGGCCCGCAGCTCATCTATCTGCCCGAGGTTCCGTTCGATCTTGAACGCTTCATCCACGACGTCGCCACCGTCTACGACGCCAAGGACCGCTGCCACATCGCCGTCAGCGAGGGCATCCAGGACACCGACGGCAACTCGATCGGCGCGATGTTCATCCAGGGCGAGACCGACGCCCACGGCAACGTCCAGCTCTCCGGCTCGGGGGCTTTGGGCGACCAGCTCGCCGGGCTGCTCAAGGCCAAGCTCACGCCCGAGGGGGGCAAGCCGCCGAGGGTCCGCGCCGACACCTTCGGCTATATCCAGCGGTGCTTCCCCGACGCCAGCCCCATCGACCAGCGCGAGGCCCGCGGCACCGGTCGCTTCGCCGCCCGCCTCGCCGCCAGCGGCGATGTCGATGGCTCGGTCGCGATCATCCGCACGTCCACGGCGGGCCCCGATGAGCACTACGCCAGCGAGTTCCGGCGCATCGACCTCGCCGATGTCGCCGCAAAGACCAGGCACATGCCCGAGGAGTTCATCGAGGGGACCAACGACGTGTCGCAGGCGTTCCTGCACTACGCCCGCCCGCTCGTGGGCGAGCTACCCGAATTCGATCGTTTGTAGCTTATCTTCGATTTAATACACACATGTTATACTTCGCCGTCACAGCCGCTGATAAGGAAACTGGCATCGAAATGCGCTTCAGCACCTGTGGCACGACGGCTGCTGATGCAAATGAACGACTCTGGGAGATGGGATCTCTTATCTCCGATTGCTTGGCAGCCGAACCACCGTTGGTTGACGTCGAGCACCGGAGCCGGCTCCAAGAGATCGATGATCTTGTGAAGGCCGGGGTATTGGACTCAGACGCCCTTGGCTCTGCACAAGGAGTTGTCTGGAGTTCGTTCAACGCAGCGACCGAAAGCGCCGCCAACTCGTCGATCGCTCAGATGATGAAGACTTGTTCGTATGAATGCAGCGCTGCAGATCGACATTTCCTGCATCAGACGCTCACAGGATGCCTAAATCGTGCTGATCGGCGACGGGAAATGGAGCAGTACTGCTGGCAGTGGGTCTATGAGTGCCCGTTGTTTGTTTCCGATCGATCACTGCGGACTTCCGAAGGCAATCTCCCGATATTCCCTGTCGTTTGGCAACTCGATGCTTTGCTTGAGAGCCGTGGCCAGATGAGTCGACTGCTAGCCACGCTGAGATTGATAGAGAACGACGGAGTCTACGAGTTCAAAGAGAGAATCATTGAACTGGAGAAGCAGCCAGGATCGTAAAACCAAGAACACATAGAAGTTCGCCCTGATGCTCCAGCACACGAGCGAACACGAATAGGTCGGGAGTACACAGGCGTCAGTTCAGTCCTTCGCCATAGTCAAAGAACCGATCCACGACCGCCTCCAGCAACTGAGTCAGTTGCGGCTCACACAGCCGCCCCGCATGCTCACCGACCATGTCCGGCCGGACCTCGACAACCCAGCGCGGCATGACCCAGCAGGGCCTGGGCAATCCGTGAGCTACCCAGATCGCATCCTCATCCACATCCTGATCGATCTCATCGTCGGTCGTCGCGCAAACAAACACGAGTAGCGCGGTCGGATCCGGCACAATCTCGCCAAGATCCAGGAAGACCGCTGGACGACGCTTTGTCTCGAACCCATCCAGGGGCGGACAGTCGTTGATCCAGTACGCCTCGCCAGTGCGATAGGTAGCCACTGGGAATCACGCACCCGGTGACTTGCGCTCATACACCCATGGCGCAACGCGCCGTGTTTGATCTCTCGCCGCCTGCCGAATCTGTCTCGCATGCGCGCGCAATCGAGCCTCCGCCCGCTCAGACTGCTCCCGAAACTCCTGCTCGATGTCGCTCAGCGGCATCAACGTGTCGCTCTTGACATTTCGCGGCAACGCCCCGCGCGCCTTTCTCCATGGCATCTCATCGTGCGTCATGTCCGAGAGTTTGAACCCCGAATAGTCGCGATATCGAATCCAAACGCTCTCAACGAGACCCCGCGTCTCCTCGGTCAACGCGGGCGGTTCCTCCGGGTGCTCGGTAATCGGGTTCTTTCTCCACTCCCTAAACTCGTGGTAAACCGCGCCTACCACCGGCCCGTCCCGCCACGCCCGGATCTCATCGCCGAACGCGGGTGATCCGGTCTCGACCATGTGCCAACCCTGCACATAATAAAGCAGCTTCTGCAACTGCATTGGCGTCAGGAACGCCGGCTCCTCAGGCTGCTCCTGAGCAACCCGCCAAAGCAGGTACCGTGCGACTTCTACTGCGGAGTGTGCTGATCGCATACCGAATCTCTACCGAACATTCTACTAGCCTTCTCTTCCGCTGTCAAGCGGATAGAGCAAGCGAACATATCGGCGAACCAGGCATCCCGCCCTGCCAGAATCCTCGGCCTTCCCACGCTCCCCATTCCGGCGCCTAGGCAGACACCCAATACCCCCCTACTGCCTCCCCCGACTCCAACCGCGCCACAATCTCCGCAACCTCAACGTCACGACACCCCTGAAGCGCCTCGCGAACATGCGCCTCCGTATGCGCATACCGCCCGTGCGAGCAAATGACAAATCCGCTCTCGCCCTCGCCCCGCTCCGCGCTGAACCCCAGCCTGCCGCCAGCCCGCAGCGCCCCCAACGCGCTCTCACAGAACGGCTCAAGATCGCCGAAATAGCAGAGCACATCCCCCGCCACGATCACGTCGAACGCCCTCTCATGATCGCGCAGAAACGCAACGAGCTCCGACTCGAACAGCTCGTCGTACACGCCTCGATCCCTCGCTCGCGCCAGCATCCCCGCCGAGAGATCCACCCCCACAAGTTCCCGCGCCCAGCCTCGCAGCCGCTCCCCGCACAACCCCGTCCCGCATCCGGCGTCGAGGACTCGCAGCCCCCCGCCGCCCCCCGGCTCGCCGAACTTCTCGCACATCCAAGCCTCGACAATCCCCGGCACGCGGTACTCCAGCACCTCCAGCACGCGATCGAAGTCCGGCGCAAACCGATCGAACAGATGACGCACATACCCATCCGTCGCGCGAGCACGCATCGGCGCGGCCCCCACCGCCCCCAGCATGTGCCCCGCCGCCGGGTTTTCCGGATCGATCGCGGCTAACCGCTCCCAGCATCGCCGCTCGCGCGCCAGATCGCCCAGCCGGCGGTACGCCATCGCCAGGTTCTCCAGGCAATCGCCCGGATCCTCCACCAGCCCCGCCGCGCACTCCCAGAGCTGCGCCGCGTCGTCGCACGCCCCCTGGCGGAACCGCGCCGCCGCCAGATGCTCATAGGCCCAGCCGTTGCCCGGATCGCGCTGGATCACCTCCTCGAGCAGCGACGAAGCCTCCGCAACCTCTCCCACGCCGCACAGCGCGAACGCGTATGCGCACTGCACGCCCAGGTTGCTCGGACTCAGCGTCAGCGCACTGTGCAGCGCCGCCGCGGCTTCCTCGTATCGCCCCTCCCCGTTGAGCGCACACCCAAGCTCGAACCACGTTTCCGCGTCCCGCGGGCGATCGCCCAGGAAGTCCTGCAACTCGCCGACCACCGCAGATCGCGACGGCCCGCGCCCGATTGCGATCGGCGTCAGCCCGAGCGTCACCCGGTCGGCGGTCATGGCCGGCCGCCGAGTTCCTTCTCGATCTTCGCCCGGCGTGCCGCGTCGATCACACCCTCGCGCACCGCCAGATCCGCGATCTCCCGCAGCGTCCGGCGGACCTCATCGGTCAACTTGGACCGCTCCGGCGGCCGCGGGGGCTCGCCGGTCCCGAAGTACCACGCTTGCGGTCGATACTCGAACAGGGCCTCGATCACCCCAAACCGCCGGTGCTCGCCGAGCGTCCCCGTACGCAACAGTTCCATGAGCCCCTTGAGCAACCGCTCATCCTGACGATGCTCGATCACCGGCCCGCGCAGCCATGCGAGCACCAACTCCGTCTCGAACTCTTTCGACGCCAGCGCCTCGCCCAAGACCTCCATCGCCGCGTCGCTCTGGTTGCGCACCAGCGCCATGATCGTCGTCTCCAACTCGTCGGCCTCGGGATCGAGCTGCGATCGCCACAGCCCAATCAGCTCTGCGCCCGGCGAGCGATCCGCCGCGCTCGCCTCGATCAACGCCGCCTGCCGCGGGCCCGGTTCGCTGTACAGCGGATCGGCGCTCAGCCGATCCAGCACGTCGGTATTCCCCGCCACCGCGTGAAGCACCCGCGTCAACTGCAAGAACCGCGGATCGACCGCCATCGCGACCTCCGGCGGATCCAGCCGGTCCAGATACGCGCGGTCAAGTAAGTTTCGTGCCAATCGCTCGTGATCTTTCGGCTCCGAAGACTCCGCAATTGCGATCGCCTCCTTCGCCATCACAGTGAGCGCGGGCGGCGAACTCGCGTCGGGCAACCCCGCGGAGTCCGAAACTCCGCCGGGCGGATCGCCGAGTCCGCCTGAATCATCAGCGGGCTCGCGCGTGTCTTCGTTCCCGCTCGCCTGCATCGCCGCGTCTCCCGTCTCGTGTCCAGCCTCGCCGCGCGTGTCTGCGCCGCGCGCGTCCGACCGGCGCGCCCCATCCTCCGACACCGCCCCGCACGCGCCGAGCGCAACCAACGCCCCCAGCCCGATCCATACCCCATAACCTATCCCGAAACCCAAATGGAAGATTCCACCTCGAAAACTGGGAGACCACGGAGTCTGAAATCCGGAGATCTTCCTTTCTCTGTGCCCTCTGTGTCTCTGTGGTGATTCTTTGGTCTTGGGATTTGTTCTAGGAGACCGCATCGTCGTCCTCCCAATCCCGCCCGATCTCCTTCATCGCCAGGCGGATTTTCGCCTCCAGCCCCGGCGTCTGGAGCTTCATCGCCAGAATCGCGTGCCGGCCCAGACGCTCCAGCGAGTCCTTCGACGCGCCGGACGCCAGCGCCCGCAGCGGCGGCCTCGGCTTGCGACACGTCCCGTACCACGCCGGGTTGAAATCGAACACCGCCTCCAGGATCGTCTCGTGCCACCCCTCGCCGACGGTGCCGTGAATCACCATCCGCTCGCAGCATTCCAAGACCGGCGTCTCGTTGCGCTTGGGAAGCATCATCTCGCGCAACCAGTTGGTTCGGTACTCTTGGTCTTGAGCCTCGTCGTTCATCACCCGCTCGAACAGGTCCATCGCCGGGCGCGTCTGGTTCACGAAGATCGCCCGCACCACGTTGTCGGCATAGACCGACTCGGGCGCGAGGTGCCCCTCCCAGTACGCGATCGTCGGCCCCGACGCCGGGCGATCCACCGCCAGCGCCCGGATCAACAGCTCGATCAGCAGGTCGTACGACTGGAACCCGCGGCTGGCGGTCAGATTCACCAGCGTCTGGCGGGGCAGCGCCGCGTCCTGGCCCATCAGCGTCTTGACGATCCGGGCCGCGCCGAGCTGGTGCGGCTGATACACCTGATACGCCTCCGGCGGATCGAGCCGATCCAGAAAATCCGGCGATCCCAGATGCTTGGAGAGCTCCTGGTGATCCTGCGGATCGCTGCTCATCGCGAATCGGCGAGCGGTATCCACCAGCTCTCGCGGGTTCTTCGAGTCGCGCAAAATGGTCGGGTCCATCGCCATATATTGCTACGTTACGGGGGGTATGTGATCGCCGGGTGCGTCCGGACGACCGTCGCCTGGATCAGATCGAGATCATGCGCCAGCGGCGTCGTCGTTCCATAGCCGTAGGTCATGAAGTTCTCGCTCCACGGATGACCCTTCACGACTCCCTTCTGATTCTTGCAGTCCATGCCGTCGCCCGACAGCGGGGGGTTCGGGCTCCAGCCGCTCCCGCGATGCGCGAGGCCCAGGATGTGCCCGAGCTCGTGCGCGAGATTGATCCCGCAGTTCCAGACGTACTGCGCCGCCGTCCACGCCGGCGGCGCGCCCGCCAGCGTGCCACGACTCCACACCACCGGGCAATGGCACGCATAGAGCTGTCCCATCATCGCCGCCGTGAACGGGTTCGCCGCGGTGTTCCGCGCGCTCACATACCCCTTGTCGTAGTTCTTCGCCTGCGTCGTGCGCTTGGTCGGATTGATCGTCTGCATGCTCTTGACGACGCCCGCCGCGTCCTTCGGCACGCCGCTGGGCTTGATCCACGATGCGCTGGGGCTGCCGCCGAGCTTCTTGGTGATCCCGGTCCCCCCGCCCTGATACCACAGCTTGCCGCCGGCCCACTTGGTCTTCACGGCGATCCCCGCGATGCCGTTGCGGTCCACCGCCGCGGCGTTGCCCTGCGACGTGCTGTGACAGAACGAGAAGTTGATCGCCCCGGGCCGGAAGTTGTAACGCGTCGCCCGCGACACGACGTTGTGGTTCACGTTGCGCGTGTGGCGATTGCTCGTCACCGTCGTCTGGAAGATCCCGTTGGTGTTGCCCGCAGGGAAGAGCGTCGCGCCGTCGAACCCCGTCACGTTCGGATCCGGCACCATCAGCACGCCCGCCTGGTAGACGATCGCCCGCACCACCTGCATGATGCTGTTCGCTTGGGCCGAGGGCATGATCGCGGTCGTCTGCCAGTTGCCGCCCGTGCCGTTCAGGAACGTCACCCGGTACGGCAGCGTGCCCAGCTTGCCCACCCACGCCCGGTACGTCGCCAGCACCGGACCGCTGTTGGATTCCCAGTGTACCTGGATCGTCGCCATCGTGTCCGCGGCGTTGCCCGTGCCGCGCACGCGGATCGACGTCCCGCTCGCGCTGCCCACGATCACCGCCGGCCCGCTGACCACCCGCCAATGGAACTTGCTGGTGTCCAGGTTGCTGGGCTCGTAGTACGTCAGCGTCAGGCGGGCCGCGCGTGTGGCGAGATTCGGATCCCCCGCCGCCAGGATGGGGATCACCGACGGATTCGGCAGTGCGTTGAGCGCCGGCGCAGCGGGGGCGGCGGTCACCTGCGCCGCCGCCGGGATCGTCCCCGCCGCAAGCCCCGCGGGCATCGCGGGCCTGGGCGGCATGTGCGCCGGCGCAGCCGGGATCGGGATCACCGGGCAGATCTCCACCCGAGGCGTGAACGCCGTGCCCTTGACCGTCGAGAACCTCGTCACGTCCCCCGCGGCGTTCCGCCGCACAGGAACCGCCGTCGGCCCGGCGAGGTTCGTGCTGACCATCTCCTCCTCGATGGTCACGCGCACATGCAGCCGGAAGCAGCGGTAATCGTCGAAGAACCAGCCGCCGTCCAGCCACGGACTGAGCAGGTATATATCCCGCAGCGGCTGGCGATACGGATACCGCAGCGTCGCCCGCACCTGTCCGAGATTGTCGTCGCCGAACAGATCCTTCTCGATGATCCGCAGGCGCACCTCGACCGAATCGCCTGGACCGTGCCCCGAGACATCAACCACCCGCGACCAGTCCGCCTCGCGCAGCGTGATCGAATCGCCGGTGTGGACGCTGAACTCCCGGTTGGAGTCGCCGACGGCGGTTCCGTCGATCGACGCGTGCAGGTGCCACTCTCCGGCGCCCCAGATCCAGTCCGAGTCGTCGAGCACATCGACGCTCACCAGCCGCACCTTGATCTTGGTGACCGCCATCGCCCTCCCCTCACGACCCGTGCGCGTCGACGAGCTGACCCTTGGTGTCCTCGTCGATCTCGCCGCTCGTCTCCAGCTCGTACTCGGCCTGGAATCGGCGGACCGCGTCGCGCAGCTCGTCGTCCAGATCGTCGCCCTCGGGCGCGCAGCGATAGCCCATGTTCGCCAGCCGCTTGCGCGCGCCGATCACCGTGTCGATCGAGTCCATCTCGCCCAACCCGAGATCGAACGTGATCTCGTTGTCTTCGCCCTTGTAGAACGTGATCGTCGCCTTCTGCGCATCCAGCGGGATCGGGATCTCGACGAGCCCCTCGCCGTCCGAACGCCCCTCGATCATCTCGCCGTCGAGCTTCACGACATACGGCGCGTCGGCGATCGGCTTGGGCTCGACCGCCTCCTCGTCCTCGGGCTCATCCTCGAAGACCGATTCATCGGGCTTGTCCTCGCCGCCCATCGGGCTCGCCGGGAACCCGCCTCCTCCGCCGCCACCGTCATCGCTGTCGTTGTCGTCGGCCTCCTCCTCCGGCTCCGGCGGCCTGTAGAAGACCACCCGCAGCATCGCCGGCACGCCCCGCCGACGGAACCGGTGCCGCTCGTCCGTGCTCCCAGACTCCTCCCGCTCGGTCAGATCCGGGATGTGCACCACATCGCCGGGCTGCAAGATGTTGGAATCCTCCCGTAGATCCCGCAAATCGCGATTCTCGGCGTGGTCCCAGAGCGTGTCGGGGAAGAACCCGTAACGCTCGGCGAGGCTGTGGATACACTCGCCCTGCCGGACCGTGTGTTCTGTGCTCATGCCCGAACCCACCTCACCACCACCCCGCGCCCGCCTCGCCGATCGGCCCGACCCCGGGACGACGCCAATGTACCGACTCCGGCCAAGATAGTCCAAAGCCGCTCGCCCATGCGCGCCCGCGCCTGCTCGCCCGCCAGGATCGACGCCGGACCACACCACCCCGCGCCGCGTTATGATCCGCCATGCGCGACCTTGCCCCGCTGCTGCTTGCCCTGCTCCTGCCCGCCTGTGCCGCGCGCAACACCGATACGTCCTTCGAGCTCGCCCCGGCTTCCTACACCGAGGCCTTCGACGCCACCCGCGAGGCCCTGCTGGACTGCCGATTCACGCTCGAGCGGGTCGACGCCCACGCGGGGGTCATCACGACCGCCCCCAAGCCCACCGCCGGCCTGCTCAGCCCCTGGGACGCCGAGCAGTCCTCTTTTCGCGACGAGCTGGAGGATTTCACGAGCGACCAGCGCCGCGTCGTCCGCGTCGAGTTCCACGCCGGTCCGCCCCCCGCGGTCGGCCCCGCGACCCCCGGCCAGAGTGTGACGCTCCCCCCCTCGCCCGCCGACGCGGACACACCCGTCACCGCCACCGTCCGTGTGGTCATCGAACGTCGCTATATCCCCGGACGCACGATCGAACCCGAGTCGATCCGGCGGAGCACCACCTTCGTCGATCTCGACCTCATCAGCCGCGGCATGCAGCCGGTCTACTACGTCCCCATCGCTGACGATCCCCAGCTCGCCGCCCGTTTGGTTGAGATGATCCGGGCCCGCCTCGCCGAGGGGTAATCAGCGGGCGTCTTGCAGCAGCTCGACCCGCGTGTACTGATCCAGATTGACCACACGCTCCTCGCCGTCGTCCATGCGCAGGTCTAGGCGATCCAGCCACAGCTTCTTGTCCTTGCTGTGGGCGTACCACGACCCGGTCTTCTCCTGGGTATAGGAGGCGACGGTTCCCTCGAACGTGGTCAGCAGGTACGAATCCCCCTTGGGGATCTGCTGGGTCACCCGCACCCGCTGGCCCTGCTGATAGGTCTGCTGCACGCTCATGAGGGGTCCAGTATAGCGCTGCGCGAGTGCAGCACAGAGGCCCTGGCGCGAGCCTGGGCTTGGGCCCTCTCCCAAA
>JAJDDM010000014.1 GCA_029260315.1 Phycisphaerales bacterium
CGGCATCGGCCGGCGGGAGCGCGCCGGCGGCGTACTGCTCGGCCAGATCGATAACATCTGATTGCTCGACCCGGCTCATGGTGACAGCGCTCCTTCGCTCGAGAGTGCCGCGCCAAGCTCGCGCAAGCCCAGGCGGATCCTTGTCTTGACGGTGCCGACCGGGACGCCGAGCGTCTCGGCGATCGCCTGACGCGAGTGTCCGTGGACGTAGGCGAGCACGATGGGCTCGCGCTGCTCGGCGGGCAGCGAGCCGAGCGCGTCTCGCAGCGGGCGAGATCGCAGGTCCAGCGGCGCGTGCTCGCTGACGACATCGGCCTCGATAGACGTGACCCGATCGGCGCGCCGGGTGTTCGCCCGCAGGCGATCGATGGCGCGGGAACGCGCCAGCCGGCAGAGCCAGGGACGCGCCGCCCCGAGGCGCGGATCGAATCGCGACGCGGCGCGACGCCAGAGCTCGACGAACACGTCGTGGACGACGTCCTCGCCCTCTGCCCGATCTGAGATGACTCGTGCGACCACGCCGAGCAAGAGCCCGGCGTGCCGATCGTAAATTACCATGAGCGCCTCCCGATCCCCTGACGCTATTTGAACCACAAGGGATTCGTCGCTCGCCTCTTGCGAGTTCTTGGATGTGTCAAGATCGGCACCCATGGCCCCTGAGTGTATCGGGACGCGGGTTTGGTCGGCAACGACGAAAAACTTGTACCCAACCAAAAACTCACACACGAGCGCTCTCGAAGGTGGGTCGTCCCCCGAGGGAACCGCTCGCCGGCGAGCTGCCGGCAGCGGCGCGGAGGAGTTCTCCGCACCCCTCTCTCACCCGGCGGACAGACGGGCGCGACCCGCTGTCCGGTCCATTTTCTTGGAGAACGCAGATGACGATGAAGAGTGTTTTCTCGACCGTGGTGCTCGCGATGCTGGCGGGCAGCGCCCTTGCGGCGGGCGAGGGCGTGGCGATCTCCAGCCACAGCGACGCACCCCTGATCAAGCAGGATCCGCAGGCGAACCTGACCGACGTGTACGCGTTCGTCGGGACGCGCTACGACGACCCCAGCGATCGCGTGCTCAATGTCGTTGTCAGCGTCCGCCCCTTCTCCGAGCCCGGCGACGGGCCCCACTACGACCGCTTCGCCGACGACGCGCGGTACAGCATCCACATCACCGACCCGGCGACCGGCGAGGAGCGGATGCGCTACGACTTTCAGTTCTCGGCGGTCGACATGGGCCACAAGAACCTCGACACGATTCTCTCGTACGGTCTGGGCACCGAGCCGGGCGCGATCAAGACGATCGGTGATGCCCGCCAGAACTTCACGCAGGCCTATTCAATCACCAAGTCCACCGATCGGAAGTCCGCCGTGATCGGCAAGGGGCTCCTCGTTGCGCCGCCAAACGTCGGCAACAACGTCACGCCGCTTTACAACGACAAGGACGGGCGCGCCGTGTCCGGCGCGGTTGATCTCGCGACGCTGGACAGCTACACCCGCCAGGCGATCAGCCCGCTCGCTTCGGGCGAGGTCTCGTTCGCGGGCCCGCGTGAGGACAGCTTCTACGCCGACATCCCCGGCGTCTTCGATCTGCTCAATGTGCGCATCCTCGACAATAACAATGATCTCGACGACGGGCTCGGACAGGACGGGGGTGGGGTCGACGGCTTCAAGGGCTTCAACGTGCTCTCGTTCGCGCTGCAGATCCCGATCGACGAGCTGCCGGCTGGCAAGTTTGACAGCGTGTTCTTCGGCCCCCAGGAGGGCGTGGGCGTGTACGCCTCGGTCAGCCGGCGTCGCGTTCGAGTCCTCGGCGCCGCCAGCGGCACCAGGAATCTCGGCCCGTGGGTGCAGATCAACCGCCTGGGTAACCCCCTCTTTAATGAGGGCCTCGTGGCCTTGCGCGACAAGGACGACTACAACATGGTCAGCCCGACCGGCGACGCACGGTTCGCGACCTACGCGAGCAACCCCGAGCTCGCCCGCCTCATCAACTTCGTACACAACACTCAGATCGTCGAGAGCGGTCGCGCCGATCTGGAGAACATCTTCATCCCCGACGTCCTGCGCGTCAACACCACGACCGATCCAGTCCGCCTGGACGACGATCCCAACTTCAGCCGCCTGGGCTTCCTCGGCGGCGACACCACCAACGGGATCTCCAGCGGCTGGCCCAACGGGCGGCGCTTCGGCGACGACGTCGTCGACATCGCCCTGACCGCGATCGCCAGCGGCCCCTCGTTCGACGTGATCATCGCCGTCGGCGACAACGTCGAGGCCAACGACGCGCTGTTCAACCTCGTGTTCCCCTACGCCGGCACGCCGAACTCCGGCGCCTTCAATCGCAAGGATCCCTGATCCGATTCCTGTCGCGCTCCCCGAGCGCAGGAAACTCCTTATCGGCGGGCCGGTCGAGAGATCGGCCCGCCGGATTCCGCGGGGCGCCGCCCCATTCCCCACCAAGACCCAACCCCAAATTAGGAGTGCGCCATGAACGCCAAGAGCCTCGTCACGATGACCCTTCTGGGCGCGATGAGCGCTGTGTCGCTCGCCCATGAGTACTGGCTGGAGATCGGCGGACCAAGCCCGGTCGCAGGGCAGATCCTGCGCGCCAACATTCAGCTCGGCGAGCGGTTCCAGGGCGAGACGGTGATCCGCGATAGCTCGCGCATCGACAGGTTCATCGTCGCGCAGCCGGACGGTAAGGTCGTGGATGTGCCCGGGCGCGACGGCTCACAGACGATCGGGCTGATCCGCCCCGCCGGCCCCGGCGCGCACGTCGTCGGCCTGCAAACGACGCCGACCGGCCTGACGCTCGACGCCCGTGCGTTCGAGTCTTACCTCGCCGAAGACGGGCTCGAGCACGCGATCAAGACGCGCAAGGCGCGCTCGATGAGCGACGCAGACGGGCGCGAGCGGTACTCGCGCTGCGCCAAGTCGATCCTCGACGCCGAGGGCTCGATGGCGGGGTTCGATCGCCGCGTGGGCATGCCGCTGGAGATCACGCCGCTGGACGATCCCAACAGCCCGGATGGGACGGTGCGGTTCGTGGTGGAGTTCCGGGACGAGCCGGTGGAGGGCGTGCTGATCACGGCGGCGAGCCGCGAATCGCGGGGTGCATGGGTCCACGGTCGGACCGATGCCAAGGGCGAGGTCTCGTTCGAGCTGGGCGCAAGCGGGTTCTGGCTGGTCTCAGGCGTCCACATGATCGAGGACGAATCGCCCGATTCGGACTGGCGCAGCTACTGGGCGTCGCTGACATTCTGGCGGAGCGGGAGCTAAGACCGGCAACGCAGCGCACTACGGCTGATCGATCTCGGGCTTGTCGGGCGTCCAGCGTGCCGGGAGCCCGATCTCGGCCATGTGCAGGCCCATGATCGACATCGCCGTGCCGTAGTTTGCCGAGCGCTCGAAGACGCGGTCGTTCCAGGTGCCGCCCTCGTCGCGCGTGGAGAACAGAACCTCGCGGTGCTTTCGGCGATACTCGCTCCGCTCGCGCATCGGCAGCGTCTCGATCGCCTGAGCCGCGTAATAGTGGGCGAAATAGAAGTAGTACGGTGCGACGCCGTAGGGCGGCTGGTGCGTGCCGGTCTTGGCCCGGCGCTGCTCCAGCCACTCCCAGTGGGTGAAGAACGCGTCGAGCGCGCCTCGGACATCGCGCACACTCGAACGACCGGCAAGGTGCAGCGTCGTCTCGCAGATGAGCATCCGTCCGGTCGCGCCCGGCACGCCGCCAGCTCGGCGGGCGTCACCGGCATACACGAACTCGCCGGAGTCATGGCGTGCGCTCCCGAGATACTCCAGCGCCCGCTCGACGACCGCGTCGTCGACCTCATACCCGGCTTCGCGCGCAAGAAACAGCATCTGCAGCGCCGATGCGGTCATGAAGGTCGAAGGCGGCGACACCGCGTCGATCGTCTGGCGCGCGTAGTTCCACCCGCCGACCTCGGGAATATCCGTCCGCTGCAGCGCTTCCACATAGAACGCCGCGGCGTCCTTCGCCTTCTCCTCCAAGTCGTCCGGCACGAACCCCCGCCGCTGCAACTCGATCAACAGCAGCCCGCCGTAGATGTGCCCCCAGCCGCGCACGTCGTAGCCACCGCCGTAGTCCGGATCCATCAGCTCGTGTCCGGTCGCGTTGATGACGAACTCGACGCCGCGCCGGACGGCGCCTTGTCGCTCGGCGTCATGCTCATATCCGGGCGTCAGCGCCATGGCCAGACAACTGATCCCGGTCCCGCCGACGCGATAGCCGACGGGGATCTTGTCGCCGACACGATAGACACCCTGGTAGGGCCACTCGCCGCGGTCGGGGCCTTCTTCCATGGCGAGAATGTGGGCAGCGCCCTCGGCGATCGCCGCCGCGGCGTCTTCGTCGGAGATATCCCCGGCATTTGAAACGAACGCCAACACGCCAAGAAGGACAACCAACGATGATCTGCGCACGAATATGCTCCCCGGAGACCCCGGCATGGGCCGCGGCCAGCATACAGCATCCGCCGGGCTCGCCCGCCAAGGCTCCAGCGACGACACGATGTGGAGGGACTATCGCGATGGGATCAAGCAAAACATGCTCGCGCCGCGAGGCCGTTGCTCTCGCCGGCGGGCTCCTCGCCGGCACTGCGGCTCTGTCGCTCGCGGGCTCGCCCCGAGCCGCAAGCAGGCAACGCTCGGCGACGGTCATCCTCGTTCGGCACGCCGAGAAGGAAGATGACGGCACGGACGACCCGCCGCTGAGCGAGAAAGGCAAGCGGCGGGCCGAGGCGTTGGCGGGGCTCATCCACGCGGCGGGCGTGACGCGGATCCTCGCCAACAAGTACCGCCGGACAACCGAGACGATCGCCCCGACCGCAGAGCGTCTGCGCCTCGCCCCCGAGCGCTACCGAGCCCGCGACACCGAGGGCCTCGTCCAGCGCCTCGCGAACCTCGAAGACGTCGCGTGCGCCCTGGTCGCCGGGCACTCCAACACCCTCCCCGCGATCGTCCGAGCCCTCGGCGGCGAGCTCAAGGGCCTGGACAGCCGCGGCAACCTCGATGAGCGCGAGTACGACCGGGTGATCGTGCTGACGCTGCTCTCATCTGGCGAAGATGCGATGCGGGCGGTAGGGGTAGTGGATCTGCGGATGACGATGGGCTAAGTGTCCACCCGATGGCGTATCACCCGTGCCACCAACCGCTGCTCTGAGCGGTTGGTGCTTCGCAGCGATAGCCCAAGAGCACCAGCCGTGCAAAGCCACGGCTTGTGGCACGTCAGACGAGGCGGCGGGCGGTGGGGACGGTGGATCTGCGGATGGCGATGGGCTGATCGCGATGACCGGATGGCCATCGCCAAACTCGCTAGCATGACCGCCATGGCTGGGTTGTTCGGACACGACATATTGCCGCAGGCGGATCGGGGTGCGAAATCCGATCGGCTGGTGCTGCCCAGAGTCCTTGAGAAGCTCGCGAAATCACAGGTCATCAGCGACAATCAACTCTCAGCATCTCACGAGATTGTGCTGAAATGGGCGGATCTGGAGAGTTCGGGCCGTCTCCTAACGATGAACGAGAGCCAAGTCGAGGGAGACTTCGTTCGCGAGGTCTTCGGCGACGCCCTGCATTACACACGGAAGACCGAGAACACGCCGGAGTGGCACTTCGAGTCTAAGCGCTCGTTCGGCCAATCGACGCCCGATGCCGTCATCGGCCACTTCGGCAGGTCAGAGGACGCCGAACCCGAGGTCGTTGTCGAGCTCAAGGGGCCGAGAGTCAATCTGGATCGCGATCGCAGCGCCGGTCGAACGCCCGTCCGCCAACTCTGGGATTATCTGAGCGAGATCCCCGAAGCCCGATGGGGCATCGCAACGAACATCGTGAGCTTCCGGCTTTACGAGCGAAACCACACGCCGCGCCGGTACGAGCACTTTGCCCTCCAGGACCTGCGAGACATCAACGAGTTTCGGCGGTTCTACACGCTCTTCGAGCGATTCGGGCTCATCGACAAGCAGCTCGGCTACGACCCCAGGGCCGACGCTCTCCTGGACGACAGCGACAGCGAGCAGCGCGAGGTCAGCGACCGCCTCTACGACTACTACAGCGAAGAACGCCACCGGCTCATCCAGCACCTGATCCGAGACAAGGGCCTCGAGCTCGAAGAGGCGATCGGAGCGGCCCAGCAGCTCCTCGACCGCGTGATCTTCATCGCCTTCTGCGAGGACCGTCGCCTCCTTCCCGATCGGACACTCGCGCGCGCGTTCGAGAAGCTGCCCCCATTCGAGAAGGCCACCAACCCCAAGTGGCGCAACTTCGTCAGGCTCTTTCGCGCGGTCGACGAGGGCGCGCCCGACCTGGAACTCGACGAGGGCTACAACGGCGGCCTCTTCGCCGAATCCATCGTCGATCAACTCGACCTCGACGACCGCTGGACCAACTTCTTCAGGAACATCGGCGAGTACAACTTTCGCGACGAGATCAACCTCGATGTCCTCGGCCACCTCTTCGAACGCTCCATTACCGAACTCGAGAAGCTGCGCGAGGGCGACCTCTTCGGGGAGGGCGCGGCGGACGCCGAGCGATTCGCACAGATGCCCCAGTCCGCAAAGCGAAAACGATTCGGCGTCTACTACACGCCGCCGCAACTGACCCTCCTGATCGCACAGATATCGCTCGACGAGCTCATCGAAGAACGCGCGCGGGCGCTCGCCGAGACGCACGGAGGCCCCGCTGCGGCCGCAGAATCCCCGGCGTACTGGGCCGACGCCCTGGCGATGCTCAGAGCAATCAAGGTGTGCGATCCGGCCTGTGGCAGCGGTGCGTTTCTCTTCCAGGCGTACGAGATCCTCGAGAGCCGCTACGCGGAGATCCTCTCCCACCTGCCCGATAGCCAGAGCCTCGCCGCGTCCATCCCCGACCTTATCCTCACCGAGAACCTCTACGGCGTCGATCTCTCGCCCGAGTCCGTCGAGATCGCGCGTCTGGCGCTCTGGATTCGCTCGGCGCAGCATGGCAGGAAGCTCAGCGACCTCTCGCACAACATCCGCGTCGGCAACAGCCTCATCGACGATCCCGCATCCGATCCAAGTGCGTTCCGCTGGCGCGAGGAGTTTCCCGAGGTCTTCGATCGCGAGCAGAGCGGGTTCGATTGTGTCATCGGCAACCCGCCGTGGGAGCGCATGAAGCTCCAGGAGCGTGAGTTCTTCGCCCTCTCGGCACCGAGGATCGCGACCGCGACCAACGCAGCGACTCGGCGCAGGCTCATCGCCGAACTGGAATCGGAGAACCCGGAGTTATACGCCCGCTACATCGCCGCGCGCGAGCACGCCGACCGATCCCTCGCGTTCGTGCGCGGAAGCGGGCGATTCCCGCTGACCGGCAAGGGAGACATTAATACTTACGCCATCTTCGCCGAGCTCGCCTCGCAGATCGTTGCGCCAAACGGGCGCGTCGGCCTGCTCGTGCCCAGCGGCATCGTCAGCGACAAGACCACCAAGGACTTCTTCGCCTCGCTCGTCGATTCCAACCGCCTCCGCGTTGTGCGAGACTTCGAGAACAAGAAGGGTCTGTTTCCGGATGTGCACAGATCCTTCAAGTTCTCGGTTTTCCATTTCGGGGGCATCGAAACACAGTGCGAGAAGATCGATTTTTCGTTCTACCTCCATTCCGTCGACCAGATCCAACGCCGAGATCGCCAGATCACGCTTACACCGGCGGACCTCGCCCGCCTGAACCCCAACACCAAGACCTGCCCGGTTTTCCGCACCCGGCGCGACGCCGAGATCACCAAGGCCATCTACCGGCGCATCCCCGTCCTCTGGAAGCGCGGGCGCGAGGACGGCAACCCATGGGGCGTGCGGTTCCTTCGGATGTTCGACCAGACCAACGACGCCGAGCTCTTTCACGACGCCGCGCGTCTGAAGCGCGAGCGGTTCCGGCGCGATGGTCGCCTCTGGAAGAAGGGCAAGCGCGAGATGCTGCCCCTGTATGAGGCGAAGATGGTCCAGATGTACGACCACCGCGCAGCGAGCGTCATCGTCACCGAGACCAACTGGATGCGGCAGGGCCAGACCGATGCGACGGCGCTGGTCGATCATCAGGATCCGGCGTTCTGCCCCGAGCCAAGATTCTGGGTGGACCGCCAGGAGTGCCTTGCCGCCCTGGATGCGTCCGATGGCGAACCGGCGTTTGTGGCCTTCAAGGACGTGACGAGCCCGACGAACCAACGGACGATGATCGCGTCGTTCGTGCCATTCTGCGGCGTGCTGAACTCAGCGCCGCTGATGCGGTTGCCTGAGTCGCAGTCATGGCACAAGCGTGCCGCGCTGCTCGCGAATCTGAACAGTTTCGTCTACGACTTCTGCGCCCGCCAGAAGGTCGGCAACGTCCACCTGAACTTCTTCATCGTCGAACAGCTCCCCACGCTCCCGCCGCATCGGTATGACGAGCCGTGCCCCTGGGATCCCAAGCGGACACTCGCGGATTGGATCGCCGAGCGTGTGCTCAAGCTCAGTTGCACGTCCCGCGACATGCTCTCGCTCGCCGAAGCCGCCGCGTTCTCCGGCGGGAACTTGGAAGATGGGCGGCTGCATCGCTGGAACGAGCAGGAAAGATCGAAGCTCATGGGCGAACTCGACGCGGCGTTCTTGCTGCTCTACGGCGTGGAGCGCCAGGACGCCGAGTACATCCTCTCGACTTTCCAGGGTGTGACGAATCCGTCGCCGGGTCTCACCGGCGCCGGCTCGACCGCGGAACTCGTTCTCGACGTCTACGACTGGCTGTCGGCGCATTCAAGATAGCGGCGACTGGCCAAGCAACCCCTTCATCTCGCGCACGGCGACCCGCAACCCCACATACACCGCCCGGCTCACGATCGCGTGCCCGATGTGCAACTCCTCGATCCCTTCCAGGCGCGCGATCGGCGAGACGTTGTGATAGTTCAGCGCATGCCCCGCGTTGAAACGCATGCCCGCCCCGCGAATCGCGCTGCCCGCTGCCTGCACCTGCGCGAGCGCCGCGCGCAACTCATCGCGCCGAAAATCCCCGCCGCAGTTGCTGAAGGCGTGGGCGTAGGGCCCGGTGTGGATCTCGCAGATATCGAACCCAAGCGCGGCGCACGCCGCGACCTGCTTGGCATCGGCGTCGATGAAAGCGCTCACGAGGATCCCCTCGCCCCGCAGCGCGCCGATCACCTCCCGCATCCGCTCCATCTGCCCGGCGACATCCAGCCCGCCCTCGGTCGTCACTTCCATGCGCCCCTCCGGCACCAGCATCGCCGTGTGCGGGCGGTTCGTGAGTGCAATCGCGATCATCTCGTCGGTCGCGGCCATCTCCAGATTCAGCCGCACCCGCACCAGTCGGCGAAGCAGCTCCAGATCCCGATCCTGGATATGTCGGCGATCCTCGCGCAGGTGGATGGTGATCCCGTCGGCCCCGCCGAGCTCGGCCTCGTGGGCCGCCCGCACCGGGTCGGGCTCGTGCTCGCCGGGGATATTCCGATAACGCGCCTGACGGATCGTGGCGACGTGATCGATGTTGACGCCGAGTTGGACGGGAGCGGCTCGCATGTTCGACGAAACTCTACGAGCGATGTCGTCGGATTGGCGAGATCGTGGCGAACAAGGGGAATATTTGGGAATCGAACGGGTGTTAGGCCGTCAGGCGGAGACGGTACGCGCCGGCGCAGATCCCCCAGGAAGCGGTTTGTTGGAGCCCGCCATGAGCGACGTTGCGGAACTGGTCTCTCGGATCGGCATCGACCAGGTTTGGCTCGCGCTGGTCGAGGACTCCGAGGCCCGCGTGGGCGTCACGGCGCTCGACGGCACGATCCTCTGGGCCAACGCCATCGCCCGCAACAAGCACGCTCAGCGGGCCGAGGGCAATCTCATCGGCAAGAACGTGTTCGATCTGGTCCCCGAGCGCGTCGGCAAGGAGCTGCGCGCCGCCAAGGAGCGCGCCGCCCGCACGGACGAGCCGGTGCATGTCGAGACGGTGATCAACGGCGTGCAGACGCGTCTGACCTATCGGGCCTGCGGATCGGCCGACCAGACGTGCTTTCTGGTCGTCGCGCGCGATATGGCCCAGCCATTGCGCGAGGAGACCTGCGCGGGCGAGCACCAGTCGATCGTGCGCACGAGCGCCCGCGACATGGGGCCCCTGGAGTGCCTGACGCGGCGCGAGCTGGACATTCTCGCGCTCATCGGCGAGCACCTGTCGGCCCAGGAGATCGCCGACCGCCTCTGCCGAAGCATCAAAACGATCGAGTGGCATCGCGTCTCGATCGGGCGGAAGCTCGGGGTCAAGACCCGCGGCGAGCTCGCCCAGATCGCCCAGCGCGCCGGGCTCGTCCACCCGCCCAGCGAGGCGGATAACGGTTCTGCCGAGGACGCTTCGGCCAGGCTGACGCCCACCAAGCGCACCCCCGCCAAGCGCGACTGACCGTCCGGGCTATATTCCCGCCATGAGACCCGCCGTCTTCCTGGACCGGGACGACACGCTGATCGTGAATCGCGAGCTGACGCTCCGCCCGGGCGAGCGGGCCGGCGACATGGCCGATCCCGATCGCGTCCAGTTGCTCGAAGGCGCACTCGACGGCTGCCGATGGCTCAAACGCGCGGGCTTCCGCCTGGTGATCTTCTCGAACCAGGGCATCGTCGCGCGCGGCGGGGCGACACTGGTCGACGTTGACGCGACCAACGACCGGGTCTGCGATCTGCTGCGCGATGAGCAGGGCGAGCCGCTGATCGACGCGGTCTACTACTGCCCGTTCCATCCCGACGGCTCGGTCTCGGGCTTCTCGCGCGAGCACCACTGGCGCAAGCCCGCGCCGGGGATGATCCATCAGGCAGTCGAGGACCTTGGACTCGATCTCGCTCGCTCGTGGGTCGTGGGCGATGCGCCGCGCGATCTCGACGCCGGTCGGCACGCGGGCATCGACGAATCAAGGCTCATCCTGCTCGACGAGCAGACGCCCAACCTGGCGTCGGCGGCGCTGCGGATCCTCTCGGCGATCGCGCCGCGCGAGCGGGCGAGCCTCTCGTTGCTCGCAGAGCGCCCAGGGGCCCTGGACGATCAACGCATCGCCGCCACCGTGCGATCGAGCGCTGAAGCGCTCGCCGAGCGCACGGGGATCCGCCTGCTGAGCGTGTCGATCGAGGACGATCGGGCGGAGATCGAGCTCGAGGGCTCGGAGTTTGTTGCGGTCGGGTTCGCCGCGGAGCTGCGCCGCCTGACCAACGCCTGGCATCGCCGGCAGTTCGACAGCTCGCTCTGGCCCGCGCCGGCGGTCGAGCCGTGAGTCGGCGGATCCTCGTCGTGTGCCCCTCGTGGGTGGGGGACGTGGTCATGGCGACGCCGGCGCTGCGCCTGCTGCGCGATCACCAGCCGGGCGCGTTCATCGGCGCGCTCGTCCGCCCCGGGCTCGACGCGCTGCTCGACGGCTGCGAGCTGATCGACGAGTTCCACATCGATCGCCCCACCGGCGTGCTCGGGCCCAAGCGCGTCGCGTGGAAACTGCGCCCCCGCCAGTACGACGCGGCGATCCTCTTCACCAACTCGTTCTCCAGCGCACTGATCGCCCGCATCGCCGGCGTCGGCGAGCGATTCGGCTACATCCGCGATGCACGCGGCTCGCTGCTCACCGGTGGCATCCGCCCCCATCGCAACGGACGCGACTGGCGAGTTACCCCCGCCGTCGACTACTACTGGCGCCTGGTCAGCTCCTACCTCGGCGAGGGCCAGGAGACAGCGCCTAACGACGAACGCGTCGCGCTCGCGACCACGCCGCCTCAGGACGCCGCGGCGAGCGACATGCTCCCGCGTGCGGGCCTCGTGCCGACCGATCGCTACGCCGTGCTGATCCCCGGCGCGAGCAAGGAGGCTAAACGCTGGCCTGCCGAGCGGTTCTCCGCGATCGCAGATCACCTGATTCGTGAGCACGGGCTCAGGGCGATCGTGAGCGGGTCGCCGGCGGAGCGTGGCGTCTGCGAACGCGTGATCGCGAGCGCAGAAGAGCCGGTCGCCTCGCTCGTCGGACTCGGCGGAGACCTGGGTTCGCTCAAGGCGATCATCCGTGGCTGCTCGATCCTCGTGTGCAACGACACAGGCCCCAGGCATATCGGCGCGGCGTTCGGCGTGCCGACGGTCGCGCTCTTCGGACCGACCGACCATCGCTGGACGACACTGCGCGGCGTAGCCAACCAGCGTCTCGTGCTCGCCGACCCGTCGCTCCCCGCGAGCGAGTCGGCCAACGACCACCCGACGCGCTGTGCGATCACCCGGATCGAGACGGACCGCGTGATCGGGGCGGTCGAGTCATTGTTCGGCGACCTCGCCGGTTGAACTCATATTCATAGCGGGCAAGGGTCACCTACCCGCGCCCGGAGCCGCGTGCGCAAGCACATGACGGAACATCCGCGCGCCGCATTGGGCAGTACTCGGCGGGTGCGGTGGAAGGCAGTGTGCTTTGACTGCGTCGTGAAACCCATGCCGCATGCCTTGAAGGGACGTTCCTCTTCAATGAAGCTGTGATGGCCGGATCGGCACGGGCTCTTGCGAGGCCCCTCGCGTGCTTGCGCACACGGCTCCGTTGTCAAGTCCTGATCCCAGTCACTCGTACAGGGCGGGCCGCCTCACGCCGCGCGCAAGCTCGCCACGCTCTGCTCGCCCTCGAACGAGTACCACCGCACGCCGGGGAACGCGACGCGCAGGCGATCGAGCACCGGCTGGAGGGCGAGCCCGTCGCGCACGACGATCGACCCGACCCGCCGAACGGGATCGACCCGCCCATGGGCCATCACGCCGCGCGCGTCGGCCCGGCGCTCGAACTCCCCGCCGTCGCCCGGCTCGATCCCGTGCTCGACGAAGACCGCGAAGGACCGGTCCATGCTCCATGCGTCGCAGGTCCGATCGTGGGCGATCTGGTCGTACCGGAATGTGCTCGCCGAGCTTCTCACGCCCCCGCGTATCGTCCGCGGGCCACGGGCGATCCGGTCTGTGGGGATTGCGGTGGTTTTCCCGACGGTTATAGGCTCGGCACAGTGCGCGAGGACGCCCCACGCCGTACAACCCGCACAGGCTCGTCCCGAGAACCCTCTTGCCCCCCGGCGACGCCTCGGCCCGAACTCGGGGACTTGACCGCTCCGGGCGATTCTCTACGATCAGTCCGCCCGGATCGTCGTCGTCAGATGGCGCCGCCGCGATCCGGGGCCAGATAACTCGGGGACGTAGCTCAGTCTGGTAGAGCGCTTCCATGGCATGGAAGTGGTCGTCGGTTCGAGCCCGATCGTCTCCACTGCGAACGCCGCGATCCGAAGGGTCGCGGCGTTCTCTCTTGACGGGGCGCAACGCTCTGGCAGAACGGCGGATGTGCCTTGACGGAAAAGACTCGGCAGGGGGTTATGCCGGACGCGGAAAGACGGAGAAGGTCCGCCCGCGCGTTATGCTGCTCTGGCGATGGGATCGCACTGGTCAGACTGGCTGTTCTGGATCGGCGGCTGGGCGCTCGCCGCGGGCGGGGCGGCGCTGCTGCTCTGGGCGATCGTCGGCGATCGCAGCCGGGGCAGGCGGCGGTGCCGGAAGTGCTGGTATGACATGGACACGATCGCGCCGGTCGCAGGGGTGTGGACGTGTCCGGAGTGTGGAAAGCGGGCGGAGCGGGGGAAGCTGTTGCTCAGGCCGCGCCGGCGATGGCGGTGGGCGGTTGTCGCGTTCTTGCTTGTGCTCGCCGCGTATCCCGCGCATTCCGTGCCCGTGATTCGCAGGGATGGCTGGCTGGCCGCCGTGCCCTCGCTTGTGCTCGCGCGCTTCGCGCCGATCGATGATGACGCGTGGTCACGGCCTCCCCAGGAGTTCGACGCCGGGTATGCGGGCTCGGGCTTTATTCAGCCCGCGACCGCCATTCATCCGTTGCTCGCTGAGATCGTGGACAGGATCAACGAGGGGAACGAGCAAGGACGGGCGTTTCGCACGTTCGTCCGGCGGTTCCTGCTTGAGCATCCGAAGTTTGACACATGTGCGATTAGAACCCGAGCCCGATGGGTCGCGGGCTTACCGGTCTCCTGCTCCGCGACATACCCGTTCGATCGCGAACTGCCAATCTGGGTCGAGACCATGTGTCGAGTTCGCATGACGGGCGGCGACTGGACAAGGTGGCAGAAAGTGTTCGAGCGGGTCTCCATCGGAGAGGCCCCGAGCGAGGGCACGTTTCGCATAGAGTACGAGGTCGCGTTCGACGGCGTGACCGTGATTCGGGGAAGCTCGGATCCGATTGGTGTTGCGGCGAGCATCGATGATGTCCTGTCGACGGTGAACTCGCACGATTTCCCGTGGTTCGAGCCGACGGACACGCTGCCGCCGCCGGTGAGCCTTCGGATCGACTCCAGCGACGAGCTTCGGATCGCCGCCCGCGGCGTGGACTTTCGAGAGTTCTGGCAGCGGGCGACGGCCGCGTACGAGTTCGAGGTCTGGCGCGGGGAGATTCGCCTGGCCCGCGGACGCCACCTCGTCGAGCAGGATCCGCACCGCTCGCTGGCCATCTGGCTCCAGGAGGTCGCGCCGATGAGCCATCGCCCGCGCGGCCCCCGCGTGGGGCCGACGGACAGGAGCAGAGTCTGGGTTGTGCGAGTCCGCGACGATCCGCTGCTGGCCCTTGCCGACTATCAGAGCGATGCCCGTTGGGTTGGCGCGTTAACACTGTACTTCGAGGAACCGCCGAAGCGTCCCTGCGAGCTGCGGCTTGTCGATACCATTCTCGAGAAATAGACCTCACCCGGTCCAAGTCGCACTGCTTCCGAGCCGTCAACTGAACAGCAACTTGACCAACTCATCTCTCGACAACCCCGCGTGGTGACCGACGTCACGAAGGATCCCGCTCAAGGTTCCAACTCTCAGCGGACTATGGAGTGGAATCGTGACGTGGTGCTCGCCATTGCGCTCGGTCGTGAGACGCAGGCGGCTTCCCATCTGGCGGGTCCGTTCGTACCCGAGCTTCACCAGAGCCCTCGCGAGATCATCGCGAGATCATCGCCGGAAATATCCCGCGGCAGCCTCACGCGGCGATCACCTCATCACGCACATAGTGCAGGCGGATGACCGACGGGCCCTGGCCCTCGTCGAAGTGGCAGCGCACCGCATCGCGGATCGCGTTGAGATCCTCGCCCTGGGTGAAGATCGCGTGCCCGAGGGCGCGGGCGGTGAGGCCGCCGTCCGGGTCGTCCTGGACGAGGAACACGATCTCGCTCTGCGCCTGCGCCATCGGAATCTCCTCACGCCACCGTCACACCCTCATCCAGATACACGTCCTGGATCGCGTTCAGCAGCTTCACGCCGTCGCCCATCGCCCGCTGGAACGCCTTGCGCCCCGAGATCAGCCCCATGCCCCCGGCACGCTTGTTGATCACCGCCGTGCGCACCGCGTCGGCGAGGTCGCTCTCGCCCTTGCTCGCCCCGCCGGAGTTGATCAGCGGCACCCGCCCCATGTAGTTGTTGATGACCTGATACCGACAAAGATCGATCGGGTGCCCGCCCCCGCCGTTCTCATCGCTGCCGCTGAGCTTGGTGTAGACCTCGGTGCGGAACTTGCCGTAGGAGCTGTCGCCGCTGTTCAGGGCCTTGTACCCGCCGTTGTTGGTCGGCAGCTTCTGTTTGATAATGTCGGCCTGGATCGTCGCGCCGAGGTGGTTGGCCTGCCCGGTCAGGTCGGCGCTGGCGTGGTAGTCGGTGCCGCCGACCTTGAACGCGTCGTTGCGGGTGTAGCACCACAGGACGGTGACCATGCCGTACTGGTGGGCCTCGCTGAACATGTCCGCGACGTATTGAATTTGCTCGCCGGAGTGCTCGGACCCGAAGTAGATCGTTGCGCCGACCGCGACCGCACCCATCTCGAAGCACTGGCGGATGTTGCCGAAGGGGATCTGGTTCGCCTGATTCGGATACGTCAGCAGCTCGTTGTGGTTGAACTTGACCAGGAACGGGATCTTGTGGGCCCACGCCCGCGCCACGGCCCCGAGCACCCCGAATGTGCTGGCCACCGCGTTGCACCCGCCCTCATGGGCGAGCTCGCAGATCTTGGAGGGATCGAAGTACTCGGGATTCGGTGCGAAAGACGCCCCGCCGGAGTGCTCGACGCCCTGGTCGACCGGCAGGATCGAGACAAAGCCGCTGCCGGCGAGCCTGCCGTGGTTGAGGATCGTCTGGAAGTTCCGCAGCGTCGCGAGGTTGCGGTCGCTCTTGGCCAGCGAGCGGTCCACGAAGTCCCCGCCGGGCAGTTCGAGGCTGGACTTGCTGATCGTTCGGCACTCGTGGCTCAGCAGGCTGTCGGCGTCGGGGCCGAGGGTCTCGCGGACGTTGATGGTCAGGTCGGGCATCTGTGGCGTCTCCAGTGGGACGACTCTAGCCGTCCTCGTCATAGCCGTCCGTGTTGTTCGTCCCGCCACACTCCGGGCAGACGCCAGTCAGCCCTTCAAGCGAGTAACCGCAGTGCTCGCAGTGATCAGGACGAATCCTCGCGCCTCGTACCCACCACCACAAAGCTCCAAGCAGAATCGCAGGGATCCACAGCGGGAGGCGAAACAACAACTCTCCGGGAATCGTCGATTCGAACGCGGGCAACCAGAGCACCGGCGCATGTTCCGCCGGACGCACGATCACATAGGCCCCGACCCGGAAACGCAGATTCGCCGCGGCCCCCGGCTCGAAGTGGCTTGCCCAGACATACCCGGCGCCAATGCCGAAGCTGTCCCCATTCGAAAGCTGCCACCCGGCCACCCACCACATGCTCGCGAACCAGAGGCTCGCACAGAGCATTGCACCAACGAGTATGCAAACTCGCCCCCGTCGCAGGACTTCCCGGACCGCCTTGAGTCGCTGCTCACCCATGTGCCGGATCAGTATAACTCCGGGCTTGCTCGATCACCTCGGGGTTTGGCGACCGAGACGCTCATTGTCGCGCTTGGATCTAGACCGCCGCGCTGTATACTGGCCCCCTCTCAGGAGGGAGCCCCATGCACCGCACGCCCATCATCGCCTGCCTCGCCGCAGGCACGCTCGCGATCTCCTCTCTCACCGCCCCCACCCTCGCCGGCGGCAGCCCCGAGAAGACCCTTCTCATCATCGACCCGGCCAACCCCACCAGCCTCTACCTCGGCAACTACTACAAGAACGCCCGCAACATCCCCGATGCCAACGTCCTGTACATCCACCCCAACGCGCCGGATTTCCAGGCGTTCCGCGACCAGAACATCCCCGCCCTGCTCGGCAGCATGGACCACGCCGACATCGACGACCACATCGACCTCGTCGTCGTCGCGCCAGGCAACTCGTTCTACATCAACGCGCCCGGCCTGGTCACCGACGGGTGCAGCCCCGTCCGGCGTTTCAGCATCTCCGGCGCGTACACCATGAGCTTCATCGCCGACGAGATCCTCGCCGGCGTTCCCATCACCACCTCGAATCGCTACTTCCGCGTGAACCAGGCCCGCGCCTTCTCCTCCGGCGTCAGCTACCTCGGCGGCAGCCCCTCGGGCAGCCCCAGCGCCCGCCGATACCTCCTCGGCGCCATGCTCGGCTACACCGGAATCCGCGGCAACACCATCGACGAACTCATCGACATGATCGATCGCTCGGTCGGCGTGGACGGAACCTTCCCGCCAGGCACGTTCTACTTCATGGAGACCAACGACGGGGCCCGCTCCGACCCGCGCGATGGGTTCTTCCCCGGCGCGGTCAGTGCCATCCAATCCCTCGGCGGCGACGCGATGCACCTCCAGGGCATCCTCCCGCCCGACGGCACCCACGACTGCCTGGGCATCATGACCGGCATCGCCGAGATGAACATCGACGACGCCGACCTCACGATCCTGCCCGGCGCGATCTGCGACCACCTGACGAGCTTCGCCGCGACGTTCGACAATGGCTCGCAAGAGAAACTGAGCCGCTGGATCGCCAACGGCGCATCGGGCTCCTGGGGCGCCGTCGAAGAACCGTGCAACTATCCGCAGAAGTTCCCCCACCCACGCGTCCATGTGCAGTACTTCGAGGGCCTGAGCCTCGGCGAGGCCCTGCTGCGCAGCGCCGCGTTCGTCCCATTCCAGATGCTGCTCTACGGCGACCCGCTCACCCGACCCTTCGCGCACCTCCCCGTCGTCACCATCACCAACCTCCCGAAAGAGCCCATCACCGACGACGTGCTCGTCCTGGATTACACCGGCTCGACCACCCACCCAGACGCCATCGTCTCGGACTACGAGCTGTTCGTCGATGGCGAGAAGGTCGGCGAGGTGCCCGATGGCCAGCCGCTCATCCTCTTCGCCAGCCAGCTCGCCGACGGCTGGCACGAACTGCGACTTCTGGGGCGCGACTCGACGCTGGTCGAGTCCGCCGGCTCGTTCGTCGCGTCGATCGTCATCGACCGCAGCGGACACAGCGCCTCGATCGGCGCCAAGGTCACTTCCGGCGATCTCGCGACCGAGTTCTCCTTCGACTGCTCGGCGGACGCCCGCGGCGCCGTCGAACTCCGCCTCGTCCAGAACGGGCGCGTCATCGCGGCGAGCCCCGACTGCGACGCCACGTTCACCGTCTTCGGCGCGACGCTCGGCGCCGGGCAAACCCGCATCCAGGCTGAAGCCCTGATGTACAACGGCAACGTCGTCCGCAGCGAGCCGATCGACCTGGATATCGCGTTCACGGGCGTCGCGGCTGCAGCCCCTGTTACGTCGGGGTTCACCAAGCGCGTCCTCATCGACGAGCCGATCGCTGTGGAGCTGCCGGTCAACAGCCCAAACCCCGACATGCTCGGCTACGTCATCCTCCAACAGCCCCAGCAGGCGACCGTGCTGGCCCAACATGCGGGTGCACTCATCCTCGACCCCGATTCCGACGCCTCCGGAACCGACTCCATCGTCTTCCAGGTCGACGGCCCCGGCGGGCTCAGCGAGCCCGCCACCCTCACCATCCTCTACGCGCCCTACCCGCTCGACATCGACGCCGACGGCTCGATCACGTTCGCCGACCTGCTCGCGTTCCTCCAGAACCCGATTGACACGAACCTCGACGGCATCGTCAACGACCTCGATCGCGCGTTCCTTATCCGTTCGCTGTTCTGCTCCGACCGACCCGTGCCATTTATAAGCCGATAACCCTTGGCGCCTTACCCAATCGGCAGACTCCGGCGCTCTCGAGCGGTCTGATTGCCACGCTCGCCGTGCATCACCGCCCATCGCATTGGACACTCCTCCTTGCACGCCGCAGGAGGGACTGTCCATGGAACGGACGCGCACGCTGATCGCACCGGGAGACCGAGATCGCCTGGCCCTGTCGCTGGAACGCCTGAGCGCAGGCTTGGCGATCCGCCGAGAGGAGGGCAAGGCTCGCCTCGTACGCGCCGAGCCCGCTGAGCTTCCTGACGAACTCTCGGACGCGCCGTTCGACGCGTTCGACGAGGACTGACACTCAGCGTCGGCGACGCGAAAGAGCAAGCAGACCGACCAGCCCAAGCATCGAACCCGGTGCCGGCACCGTCACCAGATACAGGCCATCGGGGCGGAACTCGGGGATGAGCTGGAACCCGCCGGGCAGATCCAGCCCCACGAAGTTCTCAAACTGCCCGATCACCTGCTCGTAGCGGATGATCAGGAACTCATCGCCAAAGCTCGGGAAGAACCCGTTGATGAGCTGCACGTCGAGCGTCCCGGCCATGTTGTCGCCATCGACGAACTGAAGCAGGCCGCCGACGAAGATCTGGTCGTGCTCGATGATGGGCAGCAGCCCGCCGATCTCGAAGAAGAAGATCGTGTCCAGGCCCTGGGCGTCGTCCTCGATCTGGAGGCCGTCGATGAACTGCATCTCGCCGGGGCTGAACCCCGGGGCGACGTTGCCCTTGGCGCTGGTGGGCCCGAGAACGGCGCCGTTGCCGCCGAGCGAGCCGTTGAGGGAGTTGACGCCGCTGGCGAGCACGCCGCCGTCGAGCGTGAGCGTGCCGCCCATCTGATCGAACACGCCGCCGACGCTGAGCGTCGCGCCGCCCTGCCCGGCGCTGACCGAGCCGACGGTGACGTCGCCAAGTTCGGTCAGCCCGCCGACGGTCGTGAGATCGCGACCGTCCAGCAGTCGCAGCGTGCCGTCGGCGTCCACCAGATCGAGCGAGGCGAACACATCCACATCGTTTTCGTCGACGATCCGCGAGCCGGGCCCGGTGAGGCTGACGTCGGCGTCGATGCTCGTCGCCGACCCGCCGAAGATCCGCAGCGTGGCGTCGTCGCGCACGTCGAAGACCCCGCCGGTGAACGCCCCGCCGGCGAGATTGCCAAGACTCGACCCCGCGGGAATCGTGAAATCACTGTCGGTCTCCAGCAGCAACGTGCCCGTGGTCGCGACGGTGAACGTGATGCCCGTGTCGGCGGTGTAATCGCGCCCCCCGGCGAGTTCCAGGATGCCGCTGGACCCGATATCGGTCAGCGTCTCGATCGCCGTCGAGCCCGTGGCGCGATTGATGATGTCCGCGCCGACGCCGTCGAGGCGCACGCCCGCGTCGATCGTGCCGATGTCGCTGTTGACCTCCAGCGTGCCGCCGATCTCAAAGCGGCCATCGGTGAGCACCCCACCCACGAGGTTGCTCAGCGTGCCGCCCTGGACGCTGAACGTCGAGGTGCCGTCCACGGCGAGCTCCGCCCCGGCGTCGAGCGTGAAGCCGCTGGTCGTCGTGAAATCGCGCCCCGAGCGGATGTCGAACCGCCCGCTCGCGCCGATCGTGTCCAGGTCGGTGATGGCGCTCTGCCCGCCGCCGGAGTCGAAGATATCGCTGCCGACGCCGTCCAGCAGCACGCTCGCGTCGATCGTGCGGATATCGACGCCGACCAGATCGATCGTGGACCCGCCGACGACCTCCCACGTTCCGCGATCGAGCGTCGTGCCGGAGAGCTGGGCGTTGTCGGAGCGGAACGTCCCGTTCTCGACCCGCAGCGTCCCCTGATTGTCGAACGCCACCCCGTCGAAGAGCGTCACGCCCGCGTCGACCCTCCGCGTGATCGTCCCGAGGTTGTTGAACGTCGGCGTGACGCCGACGTCGTCGAACTCCATCGTCCCCGCGCCGGTGATATCGAACGTGGCGCCGACGTTGTTATTGAACTCCGAGCCGTCGAGCAAGCGGATCGTCCCGTCGTCGCTCCAGGTCCCCGAGAGGTTGTGATCGACGCATGTGTCGCAGATCTCGGCGACGAGGCCCGCGCCGGAGAACTCCAGCCCGCCGTTGGCGCGAAACGCCTGCACACCCTCGAGCACCGCGCCGCCGGAGAAGCGCGCCGTGCCGTTGACCGTAACCTCGCCCGTTCCGCCAGCGCCAAGCAGGCGCGACGCCGACTGCGTCCAATCAAACTCGATCACCAGATCGTTGTTGGTCAGATCGAGCGTCGCGTCGGCCGACGGCATATCGAGCGAGTCGATCGTGATCATCGCGTCGAGCGTGACGGTGTACGCCGCACCCGTCGGCGTGATGAACACGTCGAACGTCGTGCCGTTGTTATTTGGAAAAACCGGGTCGGTGGACCAGTTGGCGGCGTCGGCCCAGTTGCCGCTGACGGCGTTGAGCCAGATCGCGTCATCGCCGAGCGCGCGACCCGCCATCGCCACCAGACCCAACGCGCACAGCCCGCCCGCCCCGAAACGGAGGTGTCTACTCATCATCCTGTCCCTCTCTGGCGGTCTCCCACCAGGCTCGCTCAGCCTACACGATCACGGGCCTCGCACAAAGCCCGAACTCATCCTCCTGAATCAAGCAAGCCCTGAATCTCGCTGATCGCGCCGTCGATCGCCGTGATATGCCCGTGGCCTTCCTGGATCTCGCCGGCGTCAACCATCTCCCCCAGCTTCGCGCGCGCCCGCTCATGCCACGACAGCGCCTCCCGCAGGTGCGCGTTCCGTTCATCACCCTCGGCCCGCTCTGCGCGCGCCAGCGCGAGTTCACCCAGCTTGGCGAGCCCGACAACCAGATCGCTCTGATATCGGACGCTCGGATCCGCTTGCGCGAGCACTCGCCTGATCGACAGGGAGACCTCGTACGCGCTCATGCTCCCGTCGAACCCGCCCAAATCGCGTCGTGCGTTGCCGACCGTGTTCAGCGCAACCGCGACGTCTCGCCAGGCCTGCACGCTATCGATCATCGAGAGATCGAGTGTCTCTGATACCTCGCGGAGCTGCGCTTCGTCCGCGTAACCCACGAGCGAAGCCGCCGCCGCGAGCGCTTCCTCGAAGGCCCCGAGCCCCGCTTCCTGCACGGCCCGCCGACCCTGGAGCGCCCTCGGGGGCGTGATGCCGCGCTGCTCGGCGATCTCGAGCGCGCGTCCTGTCTCGCGCCAGACGCGCCCGAGGATCTGCCGATTGAGCATGACATCGCGTCGGAGTTGATCGTCAAGCGGCCGAGCGCGTCGGGCCTTGCCGAACAACTCGCCCGCGGATCGCAGGAGATCCCTCGCGGAGTTCAAGTCATCAAATGCGCGCCCGAGCCGCTCCACGGCATCGGCGAGTGGGTCGTCGCTCGCCTGGCCCACCCGGAGGCGCGCGGTCTCGAGTCTGGTCAGCCCGATCTTGTCACGCGTAACCCCGAGCTCGCGGAGCAACCGCCAGCTCGCGTCGCCGACGCTCCTGGCCTGCCAGTACCGCTCGCTCTGCGCGTACTCCCCCATCGCCCGCTGGAGCGTGTCGAGACGATCCAGCGCGTCCGATTTCTGCTGCACGCTGGACCGGCGGGCGTCGCCGCGCATCCGGAGCACGCCGATGCGAGCTTCTTCCAACTCCGTGCGCGCCGCGCCATCTCCCGCGAGCGTCAGCGCCCGGTCGTACGCCGCCTGCGACGCGTCGAAGTCGTCGACCGCGTCGTCGAACCGCTTGTCAATGTGCGCAAGCCCCGCCCTCGCCGCCAGTGTCCGCCCAAGATCGGCGTACGCACGCGCATCGTTCCCGTTCTCGGCGATCACGCCCCGCCGATGGCCCAGCGCCGCCTCCAGCAACGCCGGCGCCTCCGCTGACCGCCCCACCGTCGGGTCGTAATGAATGCCCGCCAGAATCGTCGCCAGCAACTCCTTGCCGTCGGCCAGATCCCGCTCGACCCCCTCGCCCTCCAAGTCCTCGACGTGCGAGAACAGCAGCGCCAGCAGCTCCTCACGCACTCTCGTCGTCCCTCGCAGACGCTTCAGACGCCCATCGAAATCCTCGACGAACGCGCGAAAGCTCTCGCGCACCCGCGCCGCGTTCGCGTCGGCGATCCGACGCTGCTCGGCCTCGCCCTGCTGAGCGACCCGAGCCTCCCCCTCGGCGGTCTCCGCGGCCCGACGTGCATCGCGCTCGCTCGCGAGCAAGAACCCCGCGCTGATCGCCCAACCAAGAATCAACACCGCCACCACGCCGACGAACGCGACCGGCCCGCGATGGCGACGCAGTGTCTTGCTGATGACGTACCACCCGCTGTCGCGCTTGGCCTCGATCGGCTCGCCCGACAGATACCGCCGAATGTCCCGCGCCAGCTCGCCGGCGCTCTGATACCGCCGGTCCTTGTCCTTGTGCAGGCACTTGAGGACGATCGTCTCGACCTCGTCGTTGATCTGTCTGCGGATCGTGCTCGGGCGCGCCGGCTCGACCTTCAGGATGTTGTCCAGCACGTCGCGCATGTTCCCCACGACCTCGTAGGGAAACCGCCCCGTGAGAAGCTGATACAGCACGACGCCCAGCGAGTACACGTCGCTGCGCATGTCGATCTCGCCGGGAGAACCCGTCGCCTGCTCGGGGCTCGCCCAGGGCAGGCTGCCCACGAACTGCCCGGTCATGCTCATCAGGTGGGCCGAGCCCGACTCCTCGTCCTCCACGACGTCCGGCACCCCGACCTTGGCAAGACCGAAGTCCACGACGATCGGCTCGCCGCCGGCATCCACCCGGATGTTCTGCGGCTTGAGATCGCGGTGGATCACGCCGCGCAGGTGGGCCGCGTTCACGCCCTCGCACAGCCTCGCGAACAGCGCAAGCACCTCGGGGATCGCCGGGCGCTTCTCGCCGACCCGCGCCAGCTCATCCAGCCCGCGTCCCGAGATGTAGTCCATGACATAGAAGAACTCACCGCCCGACGTCTGCCCGCTGTCATGAATCTTGACGATATTGGGGTGGTTGAGCTGTCCGAGGATCTGGATCTCGCGCTCGAACCGGGCGCGACCGGTCGAGCCCGCGAACGGCCCGCCGTGGAGCACTTTGATCGCCACGCGCCGCTTGGTCGTCTTCTGGATCGCCAGGTAGACCGCGCCCTGCCCGCCCCGATGGATCGCCCGCACGATCTCGTAGCCCTCGAAGGTGTGTGCCGGGGGCAGATCGATCGTGGGCGTCGGCTCGTGGCCGGGCGTGGCGTCGATCTGCCCGAACGCCTGCTGAATCAGGTTGCGCTCGCTCGATCCGCCGCTCTGCACGCCCACATCGCTCACGCCGTCGCTCCAACCACCAATGCCCCGACCAGAGCGCACCACCCGCGCCCTGCCTCTCCAACGCCAAAACGGCCCTGCCGCTCACGGCGAGTACGAGAAAAACTGCGATTCGGTCCCGATCGCCTCCCGCAATCGCTCGTGGGCCCGCGCCCGCAGCATATAGACAGCTCCCCGCGACCGCCCGAGGGCCTCGCCCACCTCCTCGATCGGACATCCCTTGAGGTCGTACATCCGGATCACCTTGGCGTAATCCGGCGGGAGCTTGTCCAGCGCGATCTCCAGAAAGCTCTTGGCCTCCTGCTTGGCTGCATCCCGGCTCGGCGTCGTATAGGTCGCCCCGAGCATCTCCACCAGTCCCAGATACGACTCCCCGCCCGCCCGCCGGGCCTGGGAGACCCGCTTGCGCGGGCTCGGGCGCTTCGAGGCCTCCAGGGACCGCACCGCGTCGATCAGGTTGTTCTCCGCCAGGCGCGTCACCCACGCGATGAACCCGCTCACGCCCCCGCTGGTGAACCGGTCCAGGCGGAGCACGACCTCCAGATACGTCACCTGCATCACGTCGTCGGCGTCCAGATGGGCCTGGAGCCAGCCGCCGATCTTGGGAACGATCCGCTCGCGCACCCGCGGGCCGCAGTGCTCCAGCAGGCCCATCAGAGCGGTGCGATCACCCCCCCTGGCCTTGGCCAGCAGCGCTTCAAGATTGTCCTGCTCGTCCATGTCCGATCACTCCGGACCCGCCGCGACGAGGACAGTCTACCCGCTGGGGCCTGTTGTCGGACCCTCCTGGGCGGTCTAACAGGACAAGAGTCGAGGCGATGAGGGCCCGCGGGTCAAGCGGCGGGGCATCACAGTCGATGTCCCGATGCTCCTTGCAATCGCGAGAGGTATCGGACTTTAGCGGAGCCATGATCCATGGACCCCCGACGCGTACTCCTGGCCGACGACGAGGCCCACATCACCCACCTCCTGGCCCGTCGACTGGAGTCGATGGGACACGACGTGCGCGTGGCCCGCGACGGCGAGGAGGCGTGGGCGATCCTCCTGGAGTGGACCCCCGACATGATGATCACCGACCTCCAGATGCCCTATATCAGCGGCATTGAGCTGGTCTCCAAGGCCCGCCAGAAGCACCTGCTCGACAACGTGCCGGTCATCATGCTCACGGCGCGCGGGTACATCCTCAACAAGGACCAGATCGAAGAGGCGGGTATCACCAAGCTTGTCAGCAAGCCCTTCAGCGTTCGCGGCCTGACCGCGCTGGTAACAGATCTGCTCGAGGAATACGGCAACGCGAGGCGGGCGGCATGAGCGAGCTGGGCTCACAACGCAACCACCTCGACCCCTACGAGGTCGTCGCGGCGCGCTGCGCAGAACTCGGCCTTGCGGTCTGGCGGTGCAACCCCGCCGGCATCATCATCAGCGAGCCCGATGAGGAGGGCCTGCTCGGGCTCTGGCACAACGCCAGCACGCTCAGCCAGAAGATCGCTCGCGCGGTGTGCGAGCTCTCCGGCCAGACCCCGACCGAGCCCATCAAGCTCGACACCTCCTGCTGGGCCATCGTCGTCCCGGTCATGTGGCGCAACCGACTCGGCGGGTACATCGTCGCGCTCGCCCTGGGCGAAGATCTCTTCGAGAGCCAGCTCTTCGCAGACGCCTGTGAGAGCGCCCAACTCGACGTCGCCGCCACACGCAGATGCCTGCGCGGGCGCGCGGGCCTCAACAGTAAGAGCGTGCAGCAGGCGATGCGCCTGGTCCGCTGGATGGTCGACGATCTCGAGTCCGTTGGCGAGCTCGACGAGACGATCTCCGGCTTCACCCTCCAACTCGGCAACGCCTACGAGACCATCGACCTGCTCTACGCCCTGGGGCACTCGATGAACGAGCCCAACGAACCCGGGCAGTTCATCACCGCGGCCCTCGATCGACTCTATATCGCCATGGACTTCGCCTGGGTCGCCGCCGTCTTCCACGACGACGCCGACGCCGCGCCCGTCGTCCACGGGCGGTTCTATGCCCGCGGCGAGCCCACGATGCCGCAATCCAAGCTCCGCAAGGCATGCCGGGATCTGGTCGAATCCATCCCCACGCCCAAGGAACGCCACATCCTCAGCGACCGCCCGGGCTTCGACCCCGACGGCGGGCCGCAGATCATCCTTCAGCCCATCCTCCGCTCCCGGCGCCTCGCCGGATTCCTGCTCGCGGGCGAGAAGGGCGGCGTCGATCCGCAGGTCAGCAGCTACGACACCCATCTGCTCGAGGCGACAGGCAGTTACATCGGACCCTTCCTCGAGAACGCCTCGCTCTACGAGACCCAGAACCGCATGTTCCTCGGCACGCTGCACGCCCTCACCAGCGCCATCGACGCCAAGGACCCCTACACCCACGGCCATTCCGAGCGCGTCGCATACCTGGCCGCCCAACTCGCCTCGGCGATCGGCTTCGAGCACGATCAGGTCGAACGCGTCCACATCGCCGGGCTCGTGCATGACATCGGCAAGATCGGCGTGCCTGAGCATATATTGAGCAAGCCCGGACGCCTCGACGACGCAGAGATGAACGCCATCCGCGAGCACCCCGCCATCGGGCACCGCATCCTCCAGGACATCCCGTTGCTCGACGACATCCTGCCCGGCGTCCTCTACCACCACGAGCGCTGGGACGGCACGGGCTATCCCAGCGGCCTCGCCGGGGACAAGATCCCGCTCATCGCCCGCATCATCGGCGTCGCCGACACCTTCGACGCGATGAGCTCCAACCGCGCCTACCGCCCGGCACTCACGCGCGACCGCGTGCTCGCCGAGATCAGAAACTGCGCCGGCACGCAGTTCGATCCCGACCTTGTCGAGCCGTTCCTCGGCATCGACCTCGCCGAATACGACCGCATGGTCGAGCAGGCCCACGCAGAAAGCGCCAAGAGCGCGATCAGCCGCGCGGCCTGATCTACGCGTTTCCTAATGGATCGCTCTCCGCGGCCTTGCTCTCGGCGGTCGCCGCCGGATCCAGCTCCCCGTGCTGATCCGCCGGCAGGATCACCCGAAACGTCGTGCCCGAGACCTCCGATCGCACCTCGACGTGCCCCCGATGGTCCTCGATGATCCGCTTGGTCACCGCCAGGCCCAGGCCCGTGCCGCGCGTTCCCTTGGTCGTGTTGAACGGCTCGAAGATCCAGCGCAGCTTGTCCTCGGGAATCCCCTGCCCGTTATCCCGCACCTGGATCTCCGCCATCGGCGGCTGGCTCTGCAGCAGCGGATCCGGCGTGTGATACATCGTCCGCACCGTCACCACGCCGCCGCTCGAATCCACCGCGTCCACGGCGTTGCCCATCAGGTTCATGATCGCCTGGTGCATCAGGTTCGGGTCCACCGCGATCGGCGGCATCTCCGGGTCCGGATCCAGGATCATCGCGCAGCCCTTCTCCTCACAGACCGGCCCGAGCAACTCGGCGCACTCCTCGATCAGCTTCTTCAGCGGCGTCAGCTCGATCTCCACCTGCTTCTGGCGGCTGAACGTCAGCATGTTCACCGTCAGGCTCACGATCCGATCGATGTTGCGCTTCTGGATCGTCCAGCCGTCGCGCGCGACATCCAGGTCCTCGCGGTCCAGACCGATCTGCACCAGATCCGCCCCGCCGCGCAGACCCTGGAGAATGTTCTTGATCGAGTGGCTCAGGCTCGCGACGGTCTCGCCCATCGCCGCCAGTCGCTCGGCGTTGATCTTCTGCGCTCCCAGCTCGGCGTTGGCCAGCGCCAGGCCCGTGTGCTGCCCGATCGCGTTCAACAGCGCCAACTGCTCGCGCGTGAACGAGAAGTTGATGATCGACGAGTCAATGTAAATCGCGCCATACACCCGGTCGCGATGACGGATCGGCGCGCAGATCGCAGAGCGAATCTTGAACCGCTGCACGCTGTCGCCCGCCTGGAACCGCGGATCGTTCATCGCGTTGGTGCATAGAATCCCCTCGCCCTTGGTCACGCAATGCCTCAGGATCGTCCGGCTCACATGGATCCGCGCCTCGCTCTCATCCCTCGGCGGCAACTTGTACCGCACCACCGCCGGCTCCAGCGTCGTATCCACCCCCGCCCCGCGCACCATGATGAACCCGCGCTCGGGACTGAACTCCCGAAACACAAGATCCATCACCGACGACAACAGCGTCCGCCGATCCGTCGTGTGCCCCAGCAGCGTCGTCAGGTGGTACACCACCTTCAGATGATGCACCGCCGCCGCCCCAGGCTCGGGCTCGGCGAGGATCACCGAGTCGTCCTCGCTCGCCAGCGTGTGCTCGAACTCGGTCTCCAGAATCCCATCCGCCACGATGCTCACGGCGTTGGTCTTGGTCGGATCCACCGTCCCGAACGCGAACAGCGACGACCCCACGCGGACCAGATCACCCCGGCGAAGCCGCACCCGCTCATCGATCCGGACGCCGTTGATCCACGTCCCGTTCTGGCTCTCAAGGTCCCGAATCCACCACTCGCCCGCGTCGGGCGTCAGCTCGGCGTGCCGACGACTCACCGTGTTGTCGCTGATCGGCAAGGCCTCGCTGGAGCGCCCCAGCAACTGCGGCTCGTTCGCCGGCAGCTCGAACCGCTTGCCCGCGTCCGGCCCCTCGATGATCGTGAGTATCAGCATTCCGCGTCCGTCCGTTCGGAACGGTATCCTCCTGACATCGATGCCCAAGGACTATTCGCCATTCACCCCCGGCGTTCCGGTTCCCGCCGAGAGATTCGCGGGAAAGGCCGACGAGGTTCGGGTCCTGCTCGCCCGCTGCGAGCAGGCGCGCGCCGGGTCGCTCCAGTGCAGTTTCGTGATGGGTGAGCGCGGCGCGGGAAAGAGCTCGCTCTGCGCGCTGGTCGCCCGCAAGGCAGAACGCGACCTCGACCTGCTCACCGCCCATGTGTTTCTCGGCGGCGTGAGCACCATCGAAGAGGCCTGCCGCCGGCTCTTCGACGAGATCGCACGCTCCAGCCAGCAGCGCCCCTGGTTCGATCGCATTCTCAAGCTGTTCGGCAAACACCTGAAGGAGGTCGGGCTGTTCGGCGTCAGCGTCGGCTTCGATGCGACGATGGAGGAGCTTCGGGCCATCGCCCACCGCCTGCCCGATGAGCTGCACAACCTTCTCGACCGTCTCAACGATGCACGCAAGGGGCTGCTCATTGTCTTCGACGACATCAATGGGCTCGCCCAGAGCCCCCAGTTCGCCAACTGGCTCAAGAGCTTCATCGACCAGACGAGCCTGCGCGATCCGCCGCTGCCCGTCCACCTCGTGCTCGCCGGCCTGCCCGATCGACGCAAGAGCCTCATCGCCCTCCAACCATCGCTGGATCGCCCCTTTCATCTGACCGAGACCTCGCTGATCCAGCCCGAGGACGCCGCTCGTTTCCTTCGCGAGTCGTTCCGAAACGTCGGCGTGGAGGCGGATGGTCGAGCCATTGACCTGCTCTGTGACTACGCCGGCGGTTACCCGGCCCTGCTCCAGGAGATCGGAGACGCCGCGTTCAAGGCCGACACCGACGACCGACTCGACATGGACGACGCGAGCAAGGGCGTCGTGGACGCGGCGTACGTCGTCGGGCAGAAATACCTCCAGCCCGCCGTCTTCGATGCCATCCGCAGTGACAGATATCGCTCGCTGCTCTCGACCCTGGCCTCGCTCACGATGCGCGGCGAGGATGAGATCCGACGCAAGGACGTCCTCGACAAGCTCGACGACGAGCAAGTCCGCGTCTTCGACAACTTCATCCGAAAAATGAAGGAACTCGACGTGATCGAATCGCCCGGCCACGGCGTGTATCGGTTCAAGAGCGTCCTCCATCGCCTCTACTACCGCATGGTCGCCAGCGAGTCGGAGAACCGCTGATCCATGGCCCGCCGACCTGCCAAGCCGACCCGAGCACCCAAGCTCGACGCCTCCACGCGCGTCGCCCTGTTCCTCGGCAAGGAGGCCTTCGTCCGCGACGCCCACCTCGCCAATCTCCGCCGGGCCCTCGAGCAGGTCCACGGCGAGATCCAGATCGCACGATTCCGGGCCAATGAGTACGAGATCGCAGACGTCCTCGACGAGGCCCGCAGCTTCGGGCTCATGACCGCCCACAAGCTCATCATCGTCAGCGACGCCGCCGACCTCGTCGCCGGCGAGACCAACCGCAGGGCGATGGAACGCTACGTCCAGAGCCCGACAGAGAGCGCCACCCTCGCGCTGCTCAGCGACACCTGGCACAAGGGCAAGCTCGACAAGATGATCGCCGAGGTCGGCGCGATCGTCCCGTGCGAGGCCCTCGGCGAGCCCGAAGCGCTGCGATGGGTCGAGATGCGCGCGAGCAAACACCACAAGGTCCGCATCGAACGCGACGCCGCCCGTCTGCTCGTCGAACGCCTCGGCACCTCCCTCCAGCGCCTCGACAGCGAGCTGGCAAAGCTCGCCGCCGACCACCCCAACATCGACGAGCAGGCCGTCCGCACTCTCGTCGGCAGGACCCGCGAAGAAGAGGTCTGGGGCATCCAGAGCGACCTGCTGCGCGCCCGCCCGGCCTACGCCATCGCCCAGGTCCGCGAGGCCTTGGAAATCTCGCGCCACCCCCCCGTCCTGGTCAGCTACGCGATGACCGACCTGACGCGCAAGCTGCACGCCTTCGCGCGAGGCCTCGAAGAACGCATCCCTCCCGCCCAGCTCGTCAAGATACTGCGACTCTGGGGCGGCTCGGCACGCGCGATTGAGGAGGCCGCCCGCAGGATCGGCCCCGAGCCCGCCGCACGCCTCTTCCGCGAGGCCGTCGCGACCGACGCCGCGATCAAGTCCGGCCTGGGCAAGCCCGAACGCCGCCTCGAACGACTCGCCCTCCAGATCGCCTCCACCCGTTGAGTGCAGAACCGCTGAATCCCAAAGCCGCCGCGTCTATCCGGTCGATGCTCAGGCGGGACCATCGCGGAGCGAGGTTGTCGGCCATGCGCAAGGATTGCACACTCTCAGCCCTCTTTCTCCTTGCGCTCGTCGGCTGCGCCGACCCGGGTGGCCCCCGCCTCGAACCGGTCAACACGGGGCTCAATCGCCTCGCCAGCGCCGAGAACGCCGCGACGCAGACGCCCGCCGGGCTCCCCGATCCCATGAGCGCGACCGAGCCCACGGATCCGTGGCTCCAGGCCGCGGTCAATCTCCAGGAACTGCTCGAACTCGACGGCCGGCCGAGCGATCCGCCGACAGATGCGGCCCCCGCCATCGAGCCCGCCGACACGTCATTGGAAGCCCTCGCCACACAATCATCCGAGATCGAGCCCCCGCCGGACTCATCCTCTGGCGACCCGAACGCAGACATCGAAGTCGCTTCGGAAGACGCGGACGCCTCGGCCGACGACGCCACCGAGATCGTCGGCCCGCCCGTCCCGAATGATCTGTCAGAACGTGCGGACGTGTTGGCCACCAACGCTCCTTCGCCCGACGAGATCGCCCGTCAGATGCTGCAAGTGATGCTGGAACGCGCCGCGCCGGGCGATCCGAGCGAGACCGCCCGCGCCGTCTTTCTCGCCGCCGCCCTCGACCTGCCCGACGATGAGCTCGACGCCCTCGACCTGCACCCCAGCGAGCGTGCCCGCATCGACGCGGCCCGCGCATTCGCACGCTCGCTCACCAGCCAGAGCGTCACCAACGACCAGATCCTCAAGCAGCTCGAGACGCTCTCGAACGATCTCGCGGCCTCGTCCGACGCCTTCCGCGTCCGCGAGGCGAGACTGTGCAGCGAGGTCCGCGCCTTCGGCGACTACTCGCCCATCGACGACGCCACGCTGCTCGTGGGCGTTCCCAACCGCCTGATCGTCTACACCGAACCAGACCGCTTCGCCAGCCGGGAAACGACGCTCGATGGACGGACCTTGTTCGAGGTCGAGCTCTCCCAGGGTTTGACCCTGTACCACGACGCGCCGGGCGAGCTCCAGGTGTGGCACCAGCCGCGCGCCCGCATCGTCGAAACCTCGCGCCGCCAGCGCAGAGATTTCTACCTGGTCAACGAGATCGAGCTGCCGGCCCGCCTGAGCGTCGGGTCGTACCTGCTCAAGGTCACGACCCGCGACGAGGTCTCCGGCGCGATCGCCGAGCGCACGCTCCCGATCCGGATCGTCGCCGACCCCACCCTCGTACACGTCGGCGGGTGAGCCTGCCATTGAGGCAGGGTCGGCGTCAGAACGTCCGAGAATGTCCCGGCCTGTCCATTCCGGACCCCGCCCGTCGCCCACCGGCGGGTTTCGCAGTGTGGCACGCCCCGTGCTGCCGATAGGGGGTCCGCACGCTGGGTTGGGAATCGAACCGGGGCTCCTAGAGTTTCGTCTGGGAGGACCGATAGCTCGATCTTGCCTGGTGGCCACCCGGGGAGTGGGCGGCACGCGGAGAGGATCGCACGGGGGTATCCCGTCCGGTCGCCAGAACGGAGGTCTCGCATGTTCGAACGATTCACAGACCGCGCCCGCAAGGTCATGGCCTTGGCCAACCAGGAGGCCCAGCGGTTCAACCACGAGTACATCGGGACCGAGCACATCCTGCTCGGGCTCGTCAAGGAGGGCTCGGGCGTCGGCGCGAACGTGCTGAAGAACCTCGACGTCGATCTGCGCAAGGTCCGCCTTGAGGTCGAGAAGCTCGTGAAGGCCGGGCCCGATGTGGTCACGATGGGGCAGCTTCCCCAGACGCCTCGGGCCAAGAAGGTCATCGAGTTCGCGATCGAAGAGGCCCGCAACCTGAACCACAACTATGTGGGCACCGAGCACCTGCTGCTCGGCTTGCTGCGCGAGCAAGACGGCGTCGCGGCGCAGGTTCTCATGAACCTCGGGCTCAAGCTCGAGGAGGTCCGCGAGGAAGTCCTCAACCTGCTCGGCGCCGGGGGCGAGGGCGGCGAGGAGGCCATCACGGGCGGCGCGCCCTCCGGCGAGGGAAGGCCCGGAAAGGGCAAGAGCAAGACCCCCGCCCTGGACAGCTTCGGACGCGATCTGACCGAGCTTGCCAAGGAGGACACGCTCGATCCGGTGATCGGCCGGGCCCGTGAGATCGAGCGGGTCATCCAGGTCCTCTGCCGACGCACCAAGAACAACCCGGTGCTGCTGGGCGAGGCGGGCGTGGGCAAGACCGCGATCGTCGAGGGCCTGGCCCAGAAGATCATCGCTGGCGATGTGCCCGACATCCTCCACGAGCGCCGGTTGGTCGTGCTGGATCTGGCGATGATGGTCGCGGGCACCAAGTACCGCGGGCAGTTCGAGGAGCGGATCAAGGCCGTGATGAACGAGGTTCGGCGGGCCAAGAACGTGATCCTGTTCATCGACGAACTGCACACGCTGGTCGGCGCGGGCGGGGCCGAGGGCGCGATCGACGCGTCGAACGTGCTCAAGCCGGCGCTCAGCCGAGGCGAGATCCAGTGCATCGGCGCGACGACCTTCGATGAGTACCGCAAGTACATCGAGAAGGACGCGGCCCTGGCCCGACGCTTCCAGGCGATCACGGTCGAGCCGCCCAACAACGAGCAGACCATCGACATCCTCAAGGGCCTGCGCGAGCGGTACGAGCAGCACCACCGCGTGAAGATCACCGACGTGGCCCTGCGGGCCGCGGTCGATCTTTCCGGGCGGTACATCACGGGCAGAGTGCAGCCGGACAAGTCGATCGACGTGATCGACGAGGCCGGGGCTCGCGTGCGTCTGAAGACGATGACCAAGCCGCCGAACCTTGCCGAGATCGAGGGCGACATCGAGCGTCTGAGCGTGGACAAGGACGAGGCGGTGAAGGCGGCGGACTACGAGAAGGCCGCCGAGCTTCGCGACCAAGCCGAGCAGCTCCGCAAGAAGCGCGAGCAGATCCAGCAAGACTGGAAGAAGAAGGTCTCCGAGACCGACGGCCTGGTGGACGAGGACGTGATCGCCGAGGTCGTGAGCAACATGACCGGCGTGCCATTGCAGCGTCTGGAGAAGGAGGAGGCCGCGCGTCTGCTCGATCTCGAGAAGGAACTGCACAAGACGGTCATCAGCCAGGAAGAGGCGGTCAAGGCCGTGTCCAGGGCCATCCGCCGGGCCCGCGCAGGGCTCAAGGATCCCAAGCGGCCCATGGGCAGCTTCATCTTCGTCGGCCCCTCGGGTGTCGGCAAGACGCTGCTCTCCAAGGCGCTGGCCGAGTTCATGTTCGGCGACGAGGACGCGCTCATCCACTTGGACATGTCCGAGTACATGGAGAAGCACAACGTCTCACGTCTGGTCGGCGCGCCTCCCGGCTACGTCGGCTACGAAGAGGGCGGCCAGCTCACCGAGCGGATCCGCCGACGCCCCTACAGCGTTGTGCTCCTCGACGAGGTCGAGAAGGCCCACCCCGATGTCTTCAACATGCTGCTCCAGATCATGGAAGAGGGCAGGCTCACCGACAGCTTCGGACGCCACGTCGATTTCCGCAACACCGTGCTCATCATGACGAGCAACATCGGTGCCGATCTGATCAAGGGCGGCGGCGGGTTCGGCTTCCAGAAGCGGTCCACCGACGTCGACTACGACAACATCAAGGGCATCTTGATGAAGGAGATCGAGCGGTTCTTCCGCCCCGAGTTCATCAACCGTCTGGACGACATCATCGTCTTCCAGCCGCTGACCCGCGACGACCTGGTCGACATCATCGAGTACGAAGTCGGCAAGGTCTCCAAGCGTCTGAGCGAACAGGGCTTTGAGCTGAGCCTCGATCAGTCGGCCAAGGACTTCCTCATCGACAAGGGTTACAACCCCGACTACGGTGCCCGCCCGCTCCGCAGAGCGATCGGCAGCTTCATCGAGGATCCGTTGAGCGAAATGCTCCTCTCGGGCGAGCTCCACGGCAAGAACCTGCCCTACGTCTCGCACAAGGAAGGCGCCGACAACTTGTTCTTTGAGCCCACGCACCGTCCGCCGGACGATGACGACAAGGGCGACGGCGACGGCGGCGAGCCGACGCCAAACAACGGCGAGCCGCTCGAGGCCGAGGCATCCTCGACCTGATCGACCCTGAATCCCCCTGAAGGCCCGGCAAATCGCCGGGCCTTTTTTCTTGTTTGCAACGATCTGGCGAGGATCTGCGCGCCCCGCGCCTTTGCACAACTGCAGGAAACTCGTCCACGCACGCAGCGTCCCCATCCGAGGTTTTTCCCTTGACTAATTCCCAACACCGACCGACCCAACGGGCCAGTCGGGACGAATACGATGGGTCATGCCGCCCATCGTCCGTTGGCTGTTGAATCTCCTGGTTACGAACCCCATCGCGGTTCGGCTTGTGCAAAATGGCTCGAGGCGGGCCAAGCACCTGTACGTCCGCTCGATCTACCTCGCGGCTCTCATCCTCGTCCTGCTCTGGATCCTGGTCGCCAACACCGGAGCGGGCAATCTGGACTATCGCGCCTTGGCGGCGGCTGGCTCCAGAGGCTTTGTCTGGATCGCGTATCTCCAGATCTTTCTGATCACGGTTTTGAGCCCGGTATTCCTCGCAGGAGCGATCGCTCAAGAAGCAAACCCATACACATGGGAGATCCAGCTCACCACGCCCATGAACCGGTTGCAGATTGTTTTGGGCCATCTGCTCGGGCGGTTGTTCTTCGTGCTCGCCTTGCTCTTTGCGAGCCTGCCGTTGTTTGCGCTCACTCAGTACTTC
>JAJDDM010000131.1 GCA_029260315.1 Phycisphaerales bacterium
TATCCACCACCGCCACCGCGCCGGACGAGAAGTTATCGTTCTGGATATGTGACGCCACATACGCACGATCCCCCTCGACGGACACGAGGTCCGCCGGGCCGTCGATCGGGACGGTGATGGCGGCGATTCGAGACAGAGCGACAGGATTGCTGGTCAGGTCATAGACATAGAAAGTTGCGTTACCATTGAACTCCCCACCCAGGAACAGATTGGACCCGACGATCTGACTCTCGAGCACACCCGGCGGCCCGAACTCGAGCGCAACCTCGCCGAGGTTGACAGGGCCGAACGGGTCGCTGATGTCGAACGCCTTGAGGGTGCCCACCGTTCTCACATACGCGATGTTCCCGAAGAGATCGACCTCGCGAGGCCGGCGGACTCCATCCAAAACTCCATCGGCGTTCCAGATGAGCACAGGTCGCGTGTCATCCGTCACATCGACGATGCAAAAATAGTTGGGCGACGAGGCGGTCGCCACATACGCGTACGAACCTCGCACGACGAAGTCCTGGACGGCCGATCCAAGACCAACCGATCCCCTCTCGATCGGATCCGATTCATCGGAGAGATCGAGGATGACCAGGCGCTGCCCCACGCCGAGATAGGCAATATCGCCCTCGACCTGGATATGGTTGACGCCCCCCCCCCAGCCCCCGATCGGATCCAAGCGCCACGCCGACGGCTGGGCGCCTGCCGGGATGGACAACACCGCCACCACGCACGCGGCGATCAGCGAAAGCGCCGAAGCACCCATACGACGGCGAGCATGTCGTATGGGCGCCTCGACGTGAGCAGTTCTATCGTCATTGACACTTGCAGCATCCACTCGAAACCGCGCGGCTGCACTTTCGGGCGTCCCGCGTGTATTTTCGCCTTCATTATCGCGAGCAATGACAACGTCATCGAAGGGTGCTGGACGCGTGCGGGTACTGCAAGTCTTCATTTTGTTTGCTCGCTTTTTTCTCTCGCCCTCTTCCGTTCAGGCTGCGTGTGTTTTCATCCATAAAAACACATCAAAAACACACCCTCAAAACAGCTCCGAGGATGTCTGTTGTTGCGTGGATGCCCACTCTGTACCTCCGGTGAGATTCACCCGCCCGTCAAAGCGGTCATCACGGCCGGAGCGTCTCACACCCGCCCGGACTTCTCTCAAAGACCCGGACGAGTTCAGAAAGAGTGACTGTCCACCTCGGCCGGGTTGGCCGACGGGCTGGTCGGTCTGTGTGTCGTGTGCGTGAAGGCTCATCACTCGACGCCTCTTTCCAAGGACTCGGCTCTCGATGCCATGTCCCGCTCGCCATTAGAATCGGTGCCCGATGGCTTGTCAACCCCTTCGGAAACAATTTTCTGATTTATTTCACGAAAGATATCTTGTACGGATCGAACCGCCGCGTATATGATAGTTCTCACAGGCACTTATGCCGCTTTGGGGCAAACCAGAGAATTGGGGCAAAATGGCGACTATTCGGTCAAGCAACCAGCTAAACGACAAGGTTCTCCACGTTCGACCCTTCCAGGAGGACGCCCGCGAGGTGCTCTCCGGCCTGCGAGAGGCGCTGGCCGGTCTGGTCTCCGACCTGCCCGCCGTGACCGTTCGCCGCCCCGCCGATCTCCAGCGGGCGCTGAATATCGACGCGAAGCTGAGCTGGCAGACGACCAAGGTGGCCGGGGCGGCCGATCCGCTGGCGGCGGGGGTCCATGTGCCGGGACCGGGGCCGATGAGAAAGCTGCTGCGTGCCGCGAGCAAGGGGCACGCGCCGGCGTCGCGGGTCGAGGCGGCGATGACGGCGTACCGGGCCTTTGAGGGGCTGATCGAGCGCCACGCCGGGGATCGGAGCTCGTTCGACTCGATGATCTCCGGGTACGCCGTGGAAGAGGTCGGGCCGATCGACCTGCGCCACAAGCGGGACGCCTTCCGGGCCCAGAGCCACATCCTGGGCGCGCAGGCGCGCTCGCAGTTGTTCTGCAACATCGTCGGCCCGAGCAAGACGCCCGGCAAGCTGGATATCCTGTCCGTGCGCGGGTTCGCCGATCTGCGGCGTCTGCGCCCGCACGCCTCCTGGGTCGTCGCGCGCCTGCGGATCATTGATGACGAGGCGGGCAAGCCGAGGGACGCCGCCGGACGCCGACCGCTCGAGGTGAACAAGGACGTGCCCGAGGTGGGCCTGCTCAAGGACTACTGCAGCGAGCGACTCCCCGCCGTGCGCGGCACGCGTACCGCCAGCGGGTTCCTCAACGTCGAACTGGTCGGCGACGCCGTTGGGAACAACTCGGCCGTGACGTGCTTCGTCGGGGATATCTGGCAGGATGCGGGGTCGCAGTATCGCACGGAGGACGACCATTTCGTGCGGACGTGTGCGATGGTGCGCACGCCCTCGGAATCACTGATCCACGACGTGCTCGTGCATGAAGACCTGTTCGGGCGGGTCTCGCCCAGGGTGTCGGTTTACAGCGACGTGCTGGGTGAATCCGGCCTGTCCTCTCGGGAATCGGACCTGCTCCCGGCCCGCGAGGAGGTGCGTTTCCTTGGCGCCGGCGTCGCCGCGCTCCATTGCGCTGAAATTCCTCGATACCCCGAGATGGCCGACGACGTGCTCGGTCGAGTTGGTTGGGATCCGGATCGGTTCCACGTCTACCGCTGCCGGGTTGAGTTTCCGGTGGTGCCCTCCTCGGTGGCGCTCAGCTTCGATTTGCCGGAAGGCGACTGATCGCGCCCTCTGGCGTCGTACGGGCTGATTGTTCAGCCGCCCCGTAAAAATCCCAGCGGGGGGTGCCCCAGATGTGGCAGACAGGCTCTCGTGCCGCCCCCGGCATCGCTGATGACGTTGTGCTTGGAGCCGGGCTTGCGCCGATCCGTGGGGTTCGGTCCCGTTTTTCCCCCGCGCCCACGGCGCGGATCGTGCCCGAATCAACCAGCACGCGCGAGAAGTCGATCCGCTCGGCACCGCGCAGGCGGTCAAGCAGCAGCCGCGAGCCGGAGTCTGACACGGGCTCAGCAGTTTTTTGCGATGCGCATCGGGGGGCAGGGGGATACTTTGGAGGACATTGGCGGGGAGACATCGGCCCGACGCGATCCGCCAGCGCCGCCGCAAGTCCCTGAAAAACAAGGCCCTGCGTATACGGGGCCTTCGAAAGCGGAGAGGGGGGGATTCGAACCCCCGGTACGGGAAACCCGTACACGGCATTTCCAGTGCCGCACCATCAGCCGCTCGGTCACCTCTCCGGGGTCGGAATGGTAGCCGGGTGCCTCGCGGGGGGCGATTGCCGCTTGGCATGGATGGCGATGACGGGCAGAGGAGGGGCGCGAGCGGGTGGGCTCGGGTGATCCGGCGGTCTGCGTGTGGAGGAGGGCGCTGGTGGATCGAAAAGCCGGTGGGCAAGACCTCGCGGGCGATGTTCATGCTGGTGTGCATGCGGCTGTGGTGGGGCGGTGCGCCGGGCGTGTGAAAGTCAAGGGGCGTGCAGCGGCGCGTGCGGTTCTGCGCGTCTGGGCGGGATACGCAGGGGCGTCCGAGAGACGGACGATCGGCGTGGCGTCGGGGAGCTCGGGGCGTCGGCGGGTGGATGGGCGGGCACGCCGCGAGGTGTCGGTGTCGTTCGGTGTGGGAGCATCGCGGGCAGCAAGGCGGTGATAGCCGGCGAGGAGGCGTGCGGTCGGCTGTGGGTCCGAGAACGCTCAGAACTATTCCGAGAAATCCACGCATGGGCGTATTGGTTCCCCTGCTATCGGTCGAATTACCCGCCGATGCAACGGATAGAGTCTGAGGGCGGGTTCTCGAGTGGCACGAGGGCGCGGCGTGGCGGGTGGCGAGGGCGGCTCGGTGTAGCATTGGCGCTCGGGCTAGCGGTGTGGGGCGTGCCGATCGCCGGCGGGCAAGAGGGCGAGCGAGCGTTGTCGTTCGATCTGCTCGGATCGCACGTCGAAGCGTCGGGAGAGGTGGATTCGTTCGCGGAAGAGGAATCGGCGCGCGGGGCGTTGCTGGACAACGCTCGCCTGACGCTCGACCTGAGCGCGCGGGGGATCGTTGATACGGGGGAGGGAGACACCTCATCGCTCGGCGCGATCGGCATCGACTACCACAAGATCATCTCGGGCCGATCGGTCGATCTGGCGACGGCGCGCGTTCAGATTTACCTCAACCGAGGCGACGATCTCGAGCGGAGGGGAGAGTACCTGGACGACGACGACGACTGGGGCATCGAGTATCGCTTCGTGGACCTCACATACACGGGGTTGGGGCGTGGGAAACCATACCTGCGTGTCGGGCACTTCGAGGTGCCCTTCGGGCTGGAATCGTTCATCGATACCAATGGCACGGTCCGGCAGACGCTCATCAGCGAGGTGGTCGGGCTCAAGGACGACTGGGGGGCGGCGATCGGGGGGGAGCTGTCGGAGTTCAACTACGAGGCCGCGCTGACGCGTGGCACGGGACAGGAGATCGAGTTCGACAGCGATCTGTTCGCGGTATCCGGACGCGTCGGGACCCCGACGACGCGTGCCCGTGGGATCGGGCTGTCGGGGTTCTGGGGGCGGGTCGAGGACGCGAGAGCCGGCGCTCGTCGCGCCGCCCTCGGGTCGAGCGATGGCGTGGAGTTCGATCGCACACGGGTCGCGTTGGATGCGCGACTCGAGCACGGTCGCTGGGGGCTGCTCGGGGAGGCGGGTGGGGGATTCGACGACGGCGACCCGGCGTGGTACGCGTTCGTTGAGGGAAACCTCCGCGATCCTCGCGAGACAACGCTGGCGTACGCGCAGCTTCGCGTGAGGGGGCTGGGGGTCGGCGACGAATGGGACGAGGGAGTCGACTTGGTCGGTGGCGTGCGGTACCGCCCCGACTCCCACTGGACGCTGAGCGCCGAGTATGTGCAGACGCTCGATCCGTTCCGGCGAGGGGACATCGGCGGGCAACTTGTGGTGCAACTGCGGTATCGGTTCTAGGAGGTGCGAGATGATGCGACTGATGGTGTGCGTGGTCCTGCTGGTTGGCGCGCGAGCGTGGGGGCAGGCCTACTGCGCGTTGAGGGATCCGATGCACGACATCTATGAGATGTTCCCATCGGCGACGGCGTATAAGACCGTGGTTCGGACCGTGGACATCGACGCCAGAGCGACGGTGGACGAGCTGGTGCCCGTGCCGCTGCATGTGAACGAGCTGGGACGACACAGCCTGTACTTCGCGGCGAAAGAGGGCGCGCCGATCGGTGTGGTGCATGTGCGTTCGGAGCTGAGCGAATGGGGTCTGGTGGAGGTTGCCTGGGCGCTCGATCTGGATCTGAGGGTGGTGGATTTCGCCTTCCAGCGGTGTCGATCGTCGGGGCGGGACGTGCTGGAGCGGGCGGAGTTCGGCGATCGTCTGCGGGGGCGCTCGCTGGAGGGCCTGCTTGAGCTGGTCACGGCGGACGCGGGCGCCATCCGTGCGGATCGGCTCGCGGTGGACGAGTCGGCGGCGAGTCTGGCGGCCGTGGTTCTCCGCTGTGGCATCAAGACGATCGCGGTGACGGGCGTGGTGTGGGAGGCAGATCTTCGTGCGGCGCGCACGCTGGCGATGGCGCATGGTGCGTTCGAGAATCCGGCGAGTGTGTCCGTGATCGACGAGCCGTACACCGACGACGTGGTGGCGCGGCTGAACGCGCGTGTGGGAACGGACAGCGCGGTGGTGGACCGCGCGGGCGTGGAGCTGGCGCGCGTGAAGGACGGGCGGTCGGGGACCCTGGGGTTCGTCGCGCGGAGCGAGTGGATGGTCACGGCGAGGCCGCTGGAGCTCTGGTGGGCGCTGGGGCCTGATGGGAGGATTCTGCGCGTGCGCGCGACGGGGGGCTGGCCCGATGAGGAGGTGGGATCGAGCTTTGAGGAGCTGATTGGTGGGGAGTTGATCGAGCATGAGTGTTCGGCGCCGAGCGATCTGGCGGCGTTGGAGATCACGATCCTGGCCTCGCATCACGGACGGGACGCGCGATGAGGATCGCCCATCAATCATCGCTGGCGGTCGTCTTGTGCGCCGTCGGTGGGCTCGTGGTGGCGGGGACGGTGATGGGCGCGTCTTGGAGGATGGATCGCGTGGTGCGTGAGCTGGGGCCGAACTCGGTCGCGATGCGCGATCTGGATCATCTTCGGCCGTTGGTGAGCCAGCTGTTCGTGACCGCCGACTTGGTGATGGCGCGTCGGGAGACGTACCTGGCGGAGGGTCTGTCGCGTCAGGTGGAGGGCATCGACAAGCTGCTCGAATCGCTGGGCGGGTCATCGCTGGTAGGCACGGACGGTCGCGTGACCCGGATCTCCCGGTGCCTCGTGCGGATCGAGTCGGCGGTCGAGCGATCGGCGCGTCTGGTGGGAGAAGCCGAGGCGAATCTCTCCGCGCTGGTCGCGGAACTCGACGAGGCCTCGACGACGATCATCGACGAGCTAGCGAAGCTGCACGACGCGATGGAGGAACGCTCGGAGGCGGCGGTCGTGCTGGCGGGCAAACGCGAGCGACAGATGGTTGTCGGGGGAACGGTCGCGGGCGGGCTCTACCTCGTGACGATCGGAGCGGTGGCCTACTGGCTCTCTATGACGGTCGTCACGCCCGTGCGCCGGCTGAGCGATGCGGCACGGCGCGCGGAGGCGACGGGCGATCGCCTCGAGGCCACCCCGCGTGGTCCGCGCGAGATCCGTGAGCTCACACGCACGCTGGGCTCGTTCGTGGCGAATCTGCGTGCGGAGAGCGAGCGGGTCGAGCTCGCCCAAGAGCGATACAGGCTTGCGGTGCTGGGGTCGCAGAACGGGCTGTGGGACTGGAACCTGTCGACGAACAAGGTGTACTACGCGCCTCAGTGGATGGAGCTGCTCGGCCTGCGCGAGGATCAGGTGGGTGATTCGCCGGACGAGTGGTTCGGGCGAATCGTCTCGGGCGACCTCTCGGCGTTCCACGCGGATCTGATTGAGCATCTGGAAGGAGAGTCCGACCGGTTCGACACCGAGATCAAGATGGTCCACGCCGACGGCCATCCTCGATGGATGCTCTGTCGCGCCGTGGCCGTCCGGGATGAGGCCGGCGTGGCGACGCGTGTGGCGGGCTCGCTGGCCGATATCAATGACCAGAAGCTCGCGCAGGAGGAGCTGCGCCGCCTGGCTCAGCACGATCGTCTGACCGGGCTGCCCAATCGAGAACTCTTCAGCGATCACGTCCGCCGGGCCATCTCTCGAACCAAGCGGGACGAGCGTCGGCACTTCGTGGTGTTGTTCTTCGATTTCGACCGGTTCAAGCTCATCAACGACAGCTTGGGCCACAACGTCGGGGACGCGCTGCTGGTGAGTATCGCCGAGCGTTTCCGCGCGATGCTGCGCGAGACGGACACGGCAGCAAGGTTCGGGGGCGACGAGTTCGTTGTGCTGCTCAACGACGTCCACGAGACTGGCGATGCGGAGCATTGGTGCGAGCGTTTTCTCGAGGCCTTCCGCAAGCCGCACGATCTCGACGGCCACGAGGTCGTCTCGACGGCCAGCATCGGCCTCACTTCCAGCGAGTTTGGCTACGACGACGCCGACGAGATGATCCGCGACGCCGACGCCGCGATGTACCAGGCGAAGTTGGCGGGCAAGGCCAGGTACTGTGTCTTTAGCGAGGAGATGCATGCTCAGGTCTTAGAGAGGATGCACCTCGAGCACGACTTGCAGAGAGCGGACCTGGACGAGCAGTTCCACCTGGTGTATCAGCCCATCGTGTCCCTGAGCACCGGCGAGATCGCGGGCTTCGAGGCGCTGATCCGCTGGCGCCACCCAGAGCAAGGTGTGATTGGCCCCGACATGTTCATCTCCATCGCCGAGGAGACGGGCCACATCGTACCCATGGGTGAGTGGATCCTGCGCACGGTGTGCGCCCAGTTCGAGCGACTCCGATCCATCCATGGCGGCGACCTGCCCTTGCACATGAACGTGAACCTCTCCAAACGGCAGCTCGTGCATCCAGCGCTCTTGAACACGCTCCGGGACATCTTGCGCGACTTTGCGATGGATCCATCGGACATCTTTCTAGAGATCACCGAGACGGCCGTGATGGACGAGCGGCACGACATGACGGTGATCATGGGGCAGATCCGTGACCTGGGCTTCCGGCTCGCGATGGATGATTTCGGAACGGGCCACTCGTCCCTGAGCTGTTTGCACAGATTTCCGATCGACGTGCTGAAGGTGGATCGCAGCTTCATCCGCAACATGGAGAACCGTCGGGAGTTCACCGCGGTCATGCACGCAATCGTGACCCTTGCGCATCACCTCGACTTGACGGTCGTCGCCGAGGGCGTCGAGACGCGTGGTCAACTCGCCCAACTCCAGAGCATGAACTGCGAGTTCGCCCAGGGGTTCCTGTTCGGCCAGCCGATGTCCGGCGAGCAGACGACGGCCCTGCTGCGACAGGGGCGGCGCATCCAGGACGCCGCCTGAGATCGGCGATGGTGATCGGTCCAGCGCTGGATCTTCCGGTCATGCTCCCGGCTCGGCGAGCGAGTCCGAGGTGGTTCGGGTGGCGGTTTTGGCGCGTGACCTGTCCGGAGTCCGCGACGAGCCTGTTCGGGTTTGGTGGCGCCTCGATGGTGTGGTCCAGGGGATCAACCGATCGCGACTGAGGTCGACAGAGAGGGCGGCGGGGGGGGACTCGCACCCCCCGGCGCGGGAACCCCGAACTGGGATGTGCGCTGCGGCGCCCTCAGCTGCGAGGTCAGGACTCGGGTGATGGTCGCTCGGGCCGTTGGCGGGGGTATGTCGGCCAGGATCCTTGCGGGGCCTCGGGTCCGGCGTCCGCCGGCGATGGAGCCCGGCGTACGCTGTGCGGGTGACGGGTGGGGCGACCAACTCCCAGCGAGGGCCTTCGGGCGTTGTCGTGATCGACAAGCCCTTGGGCAAGACCTCGCGGGCGATGTGTACGCTGGTGCGGACGCGCCTGCGCCGCGGCGGTGCGCCCAAGCGGATCAAGGTCGGGCATGGGGGGACGCTGGATCCCTTGGCGACGGGCGTGGTCGTCATTCTTGTCGGGCGGGCGACGCGGATGTGCGAGGTGGTGATGGCGGGCCAGAAGCGGTATTTCGCGGAGGTGGATCTGGCGCATGTATCGGTGACCGACGATCTGGAGGCGACGGCGGAGGCGGTGGCGGTTGCGTGCGAGCCGAGTCTGGCGGAGGTGGAGCGGGCGTGCGCGGGGTTCGTGGGGCGGATTCAGCAGAGGCCGCCGGCGCATTCTGCGATGAAGGTCGGGGGGCGGCGGGCGTACGAGCTTGCGCGGAAGGGGGAGGATCCGGGGCTTGTGGCGAGGCCGGTGGAGATTCATGCGATCGAGGTGCTGGAGTATGCATACCCGCGCCTGCGGATCGATGTGCGGTGCGGGAAGGGGACGTATATCCGGAGCCTGGCGCGGGATATGGGCGTAGCGCTGGGGACCGGGGGCATGCTTGTCGGGCTTCGGCGGACGCGCGTGGGGCGGTTCGGGATCGAGCAGAGTGTGCGGCCGGAGGATCTACCGGAGGCGATGGGGCAGGGGGATCTGATGGGGGTGGAGGATTAGCGCGCGAGGTTCGGGCTGACCCGCGTTTGTCGTGTGATTGGAGTGGGAAGCGCCAACCGCTCAGAGCCGCGGTTTGTGGCATTGGGTAGGAGCACCAACCTCTCAAAGCAGAGGTTGGTGGCACGATTACTCGGGATTGAGGGGGGCCTGGGTGCCCTCGATCATGGTGGGCATCCAGATCTCTTCGACGGCTTGGTGGTCGTTGATGTCGCGGATGAGCAGGTAGAGGACGCTGCCGGCGCAGTGCGCGAAGCTGACGGCGAGCGCGCTGAGCAGGAGTGCGGGAACGGCGCGCCAGGTGGCGATGATGCGTGCCGCGGTGGCGTCGGGGCCGGTGAGGGTCTCGGGGTCTTGGGTCAGCAACGCCTCCGCGGAGTCGGGGGCCAGGCGCGCGATCGCCCCGGCGACCAGATCGTCCATCGCGCCGAGCACGATCGAGGCGATGGTGAGCAGGATGGCGGCGAGGATCGCGAGGATCGCGATGTGGGTGAGCAGGTGGATCAGGCGGTGCAGGACGTAGTGGTAGACGCGCTGGATGGCGTCGATCGCGTCGGTCGCCTCGCACGCGACCGCCGGGGCGAGCATCCAGTGCCCGACCGCGAGGCCGAGGAGCGTGAGCACGGCGATGAAGCCGAGTAACAGGAGGAGAGGGAAGAGGATCGCACCGAGGACGTTGAGAAAGGGGAGGCTGAGCAGGAGCCATGCGCCCGCCGCGATGAGCAGGACGAGAGCGAGGACGAAGGCGACGGGCAGGATCAGGGCCATGGCCAGCGAGAGCGCGTGGGAGAGGCTGAAGGCGAGGGATTGGGGCCAGGAGATGTGGACGCGCTGGGCGAACTCGCACGCCGCGGAGCGGGAGATCGCGCCCGCGCCGATCGCCCAGACAACGAGCATGAGCGGGAAGAGCACGAGGCTGGCGAAGGGGGCGAGGGTGAAGGTGTCGGCGGGGGCGTCGATGAGCAGGGCGCGGGCCGACGCGGCGGCGCGCGGGAGATCGAGCGAACCGAGGGCTTCGCGCATGGCGCTGAGCTCGGTCCCGACGCGGGCGATGAGCGCGGCAAGCGGGGCCGGGGCGTCGAAGATCGCGGGGATCTGGTCGATCAGGGCGATGAGCAGCAGGGCGATCGCGCCGATGCCGATGCGTGAGGGTCGCAGCGCGAGGATCGGGACGCGCAGCAAACGCGGGGCGTGGAGTTCGGCGAGGAGCTCCTTGAGGGTGACCGGCGCGAGGCGGATGGCGGGGGGCTCGGGCATGAGGCAGAGAGTGTATAGGGTCTGGGGTCTGGGGTCGGGGGTGGAGCATCCCATTACCCATTGCCTCCTGCCTGCTGCCCACTGCCCACTGCCTACCGCCTCTCCCCGCTTGCTATGCTGTTCGCGTACGCAATTCGCCAGGGTTTTTCCCGAAGGATTGGGCGGGAGGATCGCGCTATGACTGGGTGGATCATCACGGGTGTGGTCGTCGCGGTGTTCGTCATCGTGCTGGTGATCGTGGTGGGGATGTACAACACGCTCGTCCGCAAGCGGATCGACACCGAGAACGGCTGGGCGCAGATCGACGTGCAGCTCAAGCGCCGCTACGACCTGATCCCGAACCTCGTGGAGACCGTCAAGGGCTACGCCAGCCACGAGAAGGAGACGCTGGAGAACGTGATCCAGGCGCGCAACCAGGCGGTGCAGGTGCCGTCTGATGCGATGCACGCGGCCCAGAAGGCGGGCGCAGAGAACATGCTGACCCAGGCGCTGGGGCGGCTGTTCGCGCTGAGCGAGGCGTACCCGGACCTGAAGGCCAATCAGAACTTCGCGCAGCTCCAGGAGGAGATCTCGAGCACCGAGAACAAGATCGGGTATGCGCGCCAGCACTACAACGACACCGTGGGGCGATACGACGAGGCGATCCAGTCGTTCCCGTCAAACATCGTGGCGGGCGTGTTCAACTTCAAGCCGGCGGAGTACTTCGAGCTTGAGGAGGCCGAGGCCCGCGAGGCGCCGAAGGTCTCGTTCTCCTAGTCGTGGCGAAGCGGAGTGAGTGCTGATGGCTGGTCACGATCCGCGCGCGTTTCGGCGTGGCAAGGGTGAGTCTGGGAAGAGTGATGGCGGCGGGCCGCTGCCTGGTATGCCTGAGATTCCTGGCATGCCTGAGATTCCCGGGATGCCTGGCGGGCAGAAGAAGCCGCAGGGCCCCGCGCCGAGCAAGTCGAAGGGGCCGAAGCGCAAGCCGAAGAACGAGAGTCTGGATATCGCGGTGCGCGAGCGGGTGAAGGCGTATCCGGGGACGATGACGTACCTGGATCTGATCCGCAAGAACAAGCGGGCAAGCGCGATGCTTGTGGCGTGCATGATCTTGCTCACGGTAGTTGTTTGCGCAATCATCGGCGGCACAGTCTTTTTCTACGTCGAGGATGTCGGCGGTGGTGCCGTTGACCCGATTGTCATCGGTGTTGCTGGCGGCGCTCTGCTCGGGCTGGCCCTTTCCGGCGGCAGCGCGGTTTGGGCCTGGAACTCTGGTGCCAACGCCATCCTGCACATGATGCACGCCCGACCGCTCGCCAAGGAGATGGATCCCGAGCTTTTCAACGTCGTCGAAGAGATGGCGATCGCCGGCGGCATTCCCATGCCCAAGATCTACGTCATAGGCGACAGCGCCATGAACGCGTTCGCCACGGGCAAGGACCCCGAGCACGGCGTGGTCGCGATTACTTCCGGGCTGCGTCAGAAGCTCACCCGCGATGAACTGCAGGGCGTGATGGCGCACGAGCTCGCGCACATCCGCCACTACGACATCCGCTTCAGCCTGCTCATGGCCGCGATGGTGGGGATCATCGCTGTCGTGACTGACTCGTTCCTTCGGATCGCGTGGTACGGCGGGCACAAGACCCGCCGCCATCACGGCAAGGATGATGGTGGCTTTGCGATGGTCCTGCTCGTGGTGTCGCTGATCCTGGCGATCGTCGCGCCGCTGATCGCCAAGATCATACAGATGTCCTACAGCCGCAAGCGGGAGTATCTGGCCGATGCTGGGGCTGTAGAGCTGAGCCGGAATCCGGAGGGGCTCGCCGACGCGCTGCGCCGGCTGGCGGGGGATGACGATCCGCTGGTGGACACGGCCAACCGCGGCACGGCGCACATGTACATCGTCAACCCCCTGAGCAAGATGCGCAAGAACCCGCACGAGGTCGCGGGGCTGTTCTCCAGCCATCCGGCCCTGGCGGATCGGATCGCGAAGCTCGAGGCGTTGCTGCGGTGAGTCGAAGGCTTGGGTCTGGGGTCTGGGGTTGTCCAATCGCAGTCGATCGGATTTCGTAGCGTGAGAGGCAAGAGGTGTCGGCGGCGGGTTGCAGGCGCGATCTGCCCGACAACGCCGCGCAGCGCCCCAGACCCAAGCCCCTAGACCCCAGACCCGCCGCAAGAGCGGCCCTTCGCGCCGGAGAGAGTTCGTGATCGCGACTTGTCTGGGCGTGTGGGGCGGGCCAAGATCCCGGACCCATGAGTGACGCCCCGAATATCGCCCGGATCTCGATTCGCTGGGTCTTTCTGCTCGGGGCGTTGTTCGTGGTGGGGCCGCTGGCGAGCCGGGTCACGGCGGGGCTGACGGCGGCCGACGGGAGCCAGCACACGTCGCTCCTGGTGGCTTCGAGCGTGTCCGAGGGGGCCTTTGCGACCTTCGCGGTGTTCGCCCTGACGGCGTTGATCGTGCTGCCTGGGGCGGCGATCGCGGGCCCGAGGCGGGGGATGCTGCTAGCGTGCTTCTGCCTCGCATGGGCGAGTTGGACGACGGGGTCGGTGGATCAGATTATCCGGTCGCTGCGGGGGCAGTCGCCGGTAGGGATGCTGGTGGTCGAGGGCGTGCTCGTCGGCGGGCTGATGCTCGTGCTCGTGCTGGCGATCCTGCGTGTGGGGCGGGTGCAGGAGCGCGGGCCGGATGGGCTGGATTTTCCGGGCGGCAGAGGCTCGGTGATCGCGAATCTGCGAGGGATGGCATCGCTGGGCGGGGTTGTCGGGCTCGCGGCGGCGGTCGTGCTGGGCGGCCTGGTCGCGTGGATCTTCGCGATCGAGCCGCTCAAGGGCCAGGCGGTGTTCGCGGCGGTGCTCGGGTCGATCGCCGCGGGGGCGGGGGCGCACATGGCGTCGGTCACCGTCGCGGGCGAAGACCATCCAGCGCCGGCGGTCACAGGGTTCCTCGCAGCGGCGATCCTGGGGATCGTCGGGCCGATCGCGATGGGGGCGATGGGCGGCGACGATCTGCGGCAGGTCGCGTACGCGGGGGATCTGTTCGCGCTTGGGCACATCCTGCCCTTGGATTGGGCGGCGGGGGCGATGCTGGGGGTGCCGATCGGCGTGACCTGGGCCCGCTCGATGCTCGAGGACGGCAAGACGGAATCCCGCCAGAACGATGGGCGGCGGGAAGGATCGACGACCCTGGCGGGTTCGTAGCGGCGGGGAGTTCCCTATTGTTTCATATCTTGTTTCATGTGCGGACGCCGAGTGGGACGGCGGCTGCTCGCGAGGAGGCCCGCTATCTCTGTCACCACCAAGAGCACGAAGACGACCCGGGCGATGCCGGATGTGCAGGCTCGCAGCGACTCGCGCAAGATCGCGATCGACCGGGTCGGAGTAAAGGATATTACCTATCCGATCCGGCTGGCGACGCGCGACGGCGGGGAGCAGTCGACGGTCGCGATGATCAATATGTATGTGGCGCTGCCCGAGACGCAGAAGGGCACGCACATGAGCCGGTTCCTGGAGGTCTTGAATGACCACCATTGTGAGCCGCTGACGCCGAGTCGGATCCCCGAGATCGCGCGGGCGATCAAGGAGCGGCTGGAGGCGAAGGAAGCGCACTTCGAGGCGAGCTTCACATACTTCATGGCCAAGAAGGCGCCGGTGACCGGGGCCGAGGGGCTGATGGACTACGAGGTGACGTTCGAGTGCACGGCGAACTGCGGCGAGGACTTCGTGATGAGCGTGGCGGCGCCGGCGACGAGCCTGTGCCCGTGCTCGAAGGAGATCAGCCAGTACGGGGCGCACAACCAGCGCTGCCGCATCGAGGCGAAGGTGCGGTTCGACGGGACGCTGTGGATCGAGGATCTGGTGGAGCTTCTGGAGGGCGCGGCGTCGAACCCGGTCTTCGCGGTCCTGAAGCGCCCCGATGAGAAGTATGTGACCGAGAAGGCGTACGAGAACCCGAAGTTCGTCGAGGATATCGTGCGGGATCTCGCGGGCGCGCTCGAGGACGACGAGCGGATCACATGGTTCAGCATCAACTCGGAGAACTTCGAGTCGATCCATTCGCACAACGCGTATGCGCAGTTGACGCGGGAGAAGCGGTAGGATTGAAGCCACGAAGGCCACGCGATTGCACGCCCGACGTGGCGTTCGTCGCAAAGCCTCCTCACACCACGGCACCCGCGTGGGTGATGAGCAACTCTCAGAGCTGCCAGAGGCTGGTGCCCCAGGTGAGGCCGCCGCCGAAGGCGACGAACATGACCTTGTCGCCCTCCTTGATGCGCCCGGCCTTGGTGAGCTCGTCGAGGCAGAGGGGGACCGACGCGGCGACGGTGTTGCCCACGCGGTCGATGTTGATATAGAGCTTTTCCTCGCTCAGCCCGAAGCGGTCGCGGGCGGCGCTGAGGATGCGGGCGTTGGACTGGTGGCAGACGAACATGTCGATGTCAGTCGCGGCGAGGCCGGCCTGGTGGAGGGTCTGCTGGATGACGTCTGAGAAGGTGCCGACGGCGAACTTGAAGACGCCGCGACCGTTCATCTGGACGCGCTTGAGATGTTCGGGCGAGGGCTCGTGGCCCTCGGGGAAGTCGCGATCGAGGTCTTCGGGGATGTAGAGGTCGACCCAGCGCGCGCCGTCGGAGTGCATGGCCTGGGCGATGAGGCCCTTGTTGGTGTCGTCGGTGGCGCGGAGGATGGCGGCACCCGCGGCGTCGCCGAAGAGGATGGCCGTGGAGCGCCCGGAGGAGTCGTAGGTGAGGTACTGGCTGAGTGTGTCGGCACCGACGACGGCGATGGAGCGGTAGAGGCCCGAGCGGATGAGCGCGTAGGCGGTGTTCAGCGAGTAGACGAAGCCGCAGCAGGCGGCGGTGACGTCGATCGCGCCGATCGTGCCCGCGCCGATATCCGCGGCCAGGCGGCAGGAGGTCGGGGGGCAGGACATCTCAGCGGTCATGGTCGCCAGGATGATCAGGTCGAGGTCGGTCGGGGCGAGGTGGGCCTCGTCGAGGGCGCGCCGCAGGGCGGCGGTGGCGAGTGTGAGGCAGGACTCGCCCCGCTCGTGGTCGACGATATATCGCGAGCGGATGCCGGTGCGCTGGACGATCCACTCATCGGAGGTGTCCATGAGCTGTTCGAGGTCGGCGTTGGTGAGGGGCTTGGAGGGCAGGGCCGAGCCGACGCCTGCGAAGCGGACGCCGAGGTTTGGCGGTGTCGGCACCGCGCCCGGAATTGCGGGCGTGGGGCTCATGCGGGCTCGGGCTTGGGGCTCGCGGCCTCGAGCCTGTGGTGGATGGCCTCGTTGATGTTGTGGGCGACGAAGTCGCGGGCGTTGCGGACGGCGGCGGCGATGGTGCGGGGCTCGCTGGATCCGTGCGCGATCATGAACACGCCGTTGACGCCCAGCAGGGGGGCCCCGCCGTACTCGTGGTAATCGTTGCGGGCGTAGAGCTGGCGGATGATGGGCTGGAACTGCTTGGCGAGCGTGGGGTCGATCTCTGTGAGCTCGTGGGCGATCGCGCGGAAGAGGCTGGAGACCAGGCCCTCTGCCATCTTGAGCAGGGTGTTGCCGACGAAGCCGTCGGTGACGACGACGTCCGCGGGCCCGTCGAAGAGGTCGCGCCCTTCGATGAAGCCGCGGTAGTCCAGGCCGGGCGTATCCTTGAGAAGCTGATGGGTGGCGCGGACGAGGTCCGAGCCCTTGCCCTCTTCAGCGCCGATATTCATCATGGCGACGCTGGGTCGCTTCACGCCGTGGGCGAGCTTGGAGTAGGTCTCGGCCATCAAGGCGTACTGGTGGAGGTGGCTTGCGAGGGGTTCTGGATTCGCGCCGGCGTCGCACAAGACGACGGGACCGCTGAAGGCGGGGATGGTGACGGCGATGCCCGGGCGATGCACGCCCCGCAAGCGCTTCATATACATGATCGCGGCCGAGACGCACGCGCCGGTGTTGCCCGCCGAGAGGACGACGTCGGCGTTGATCTCCTCGCGGCCGGCACCCATGCGGGCGAGCTTGACGATCGAGGAGTTGGGCTTGGAGCGAACGGCGCGGGCGGCCTTGTCGTCCATCGAGATGACGTCGTCGGCGTGGACGACGCGGATGCGCGAATCGCGCTCGCCGAGAGCCGCGAGACAGCGGTCGATCTCCGACTCTCTGCCGACGAGGAGGAGTTCGTCTTCTTGTGCGAGCGATTCGAGTGCCTGGACGGCACCCTGGATCACGGCGTCGGGGGCCTCGTCACCGCCCATAGCGTCAACTGCGATCCGCATGCGGGCCCTCACATCCTTGCGGTTCAGCTCCGATCGATGCCGATGCCCAGCTTGGGCACGCTGATGCGGAGCCCCGGGCGGACGTAGCCGGACTGCTTGCAGGCGCGGTGGTGCATTTTGGGCATGCCGGTGAGGGGGCAGACGGCGGGGAGCTGGCCCTTGAGCGCGTCGTGGGAGCGACGCCGGCGGGTCCGGCCATGGGTCTGTCGAAAGGCGGGAAGCATGCAGATACCTCGGGTTCAGGGACGCGGTGCTCGGGACCCAGGAGAGGGTATGAAACCGTCCGATCGGACGAGAAATCCGAGCCGAGGAGGGTAGGAAGGGGGGGGTGTCCAGTCAACGCGAGCGGAGGCTGGTGGACCCTGGGGCGGGGTTGCCCTATGCTGGAGGCGATCCCGCCGGGCATCGGCGGCGGGGCCTCCCTAGCTCAATTGGCAGAGCAGCTGACTCTTAATCAGCGGGTTGAAGGTTCGAGTCCTTCGGGGGGCATTGCCTTGGGCCTCGCACGCCGAATCGCGTCCTATAAGGACTCGTGAATCCCTGTCAAAGTCAAATTGGGAGGCGTCGGCTCGATCGGAGTCTTGACACGGATCTTCGCGGCCCGGTAGACTCACATCGAGTGGATGGCTCCGCGAGGAGCAAGAGAGTATGCTCGGGGTTCGTGTCTCCTGAGCGGGAGGGATTCTTCAGATGTCGAAAATCGTCGCCAGGGGTGCGGGGGGTCTTCTGTGCGCAGGGGCGGCCCTGTGTGCGCCGTCGTTTGCCGCACACGCGGCTACGGTCCGTATCACCTACTCGTTCGACCAGGGCACGGGCGATGGATTCGCGTTCTCGGTGCTGCACACGCCGACGAACGACCGCGGGAACGGTTCGTCGCTCTACCACATCGTGGGCACGTTCGAGGTGATCTTCGACGACGTGGCCAACACGCTGGAGTTCGTGGATTTTCAGGCGGACATCGTGAACAGGACCAACTCGGGCATCAAGCTCGGGGAGATGTCGCTGACCGCCAACAGCACGCTGGATCTGATTCCCGGGCCGGATGGGCCGAACGATTTTCTCGCCGGGGCGGATAGCAACGATCAATCGGGCAATGGGATCCTGTCGATCGCGATCAGCGACACCAGCGGCAACATCACCAATGCCTTCGAGGGTGACCGCAGTTTCCTCTTTCTTGCCCGCGACTACAACGCGCGCGCGAATCACTTCAACTCTTCGACCTACGCGCTCGGTCTGTGGGGAGCCACCGAGGAGGTCTTCGGCGGCGACGGGCACGGCGGCAACACCAACATCCTGAGCAGCAGTCTCGGGATGGACATCTTCGGCGATATCGTCGCGATTCCCTTGCCCGCGAGCGCGGGCTTGGCGACGTTGGGATTGCTGGGCCTTGTTGGCGTTCGACGACGCCGGTAGGCCTTTCGGTTCGGTTCACGTCGACGGTTGCCCGTTCAGCCGCAGCCCTCCACGAAGAAATCGAGATAGACGAAGAAGTCGTCCGCGTCGATGGTTCCGTTCGGCACGCCATAGGCGCGGCTGGTCGGGTCGGAACTGCCGGTGAGATCGGCGGCGGGATCGCCCGCGGCAAAGAGGTCGAGATAGGCGAAGAAGTCGTCGGCGTCGGTGCCGCCGTCGCCATCGAGATCCGCGGCGCAGACCTGGCACTCGTCGGGGATGCCGTCGCCATTGAGATCCTCGACGAGGCCCATGGCGATCTCGCAGGCGTCCGGGAAGAAGTTGAGGTTGCAGTCGATCTCGCCGCCGGGCATGAAGTCGAAGCCGCTGGGTCGCCAGAGGTTGGTGTCGGCGCTCTGGATCTGGGCGCGCAGGTAGTTGCCGAAGTGGTAGTCGAACTCGTAGACGCGGGCCTGGGTGAGGTGGAGGTCTTCGGGTGGGCGTCGGTCCTGGTGGATGGCGCTGTTGGAGACGAAGACGTTGCGGTTGGGGCCGATGCGGATGGTCCAGGGCTCTTCGAGCGTGAGGCGGTCGGCGGTGCCGTTGCGGTTGAACTTACCGAGGGGGGCGCCGCTGGCGAGGTTGTATGCGAGGACCTCGTCGGATCCGAAGCTGCACACGAGCAGGCGGTCGAGTGTGTCGACGACGAGGCCGCGCGGGTCGCTGAGGCCGCCGTTGTCGTTGGGGGCGACGACGACGCGGCGCTCAGCGCCGGTGGCGATGTCGAGCTCGAGGACGGAGTTGTCGGCGAGAGCGACGAGCAGGGTGTCATCGGGCCCGTGGGCGAGGCCGAAGGGGGCCGCGGGAAGGCTGGTCAGTTCGCCGAGGAATGCGCCGGTCTGGAGGTCGAACTCGAGGATGCTGGATGAGAGGCGGCTGGAGACGATGAGTGTGTCGTCGGTGAGGAGCATGCCGGCGGGCTCGTCGAGGCCTCCGGCGCCGGAGGGGACGAGATCGCCCACGAGCGAGCCGTCGGCGGCGAACTCGACGATGCGATCGTCGGCGGCGCTGGCGACGAGGACACGCTTGTCGGGCGTGATCACGAGGTCGTTGGTGGTCTCGATGTCGGCGGGGGTGGCGACCCGCATCAGCACGCCGGTCGCGCCGTAGAACTCGCGCAGGCCGGGGTCGGGCAGGAGCGAGCCGATCCAGATGTTGTGCTCGTGGTCGAGGGCGAGCAGGTCGTTGATCCCGTCTCCGTCGCAGTCCTGGCAGTTATCGAGGACGCGGTTGCGGTCGATATCGAGGGACATGTCGGCGTTGATGTCGAGGGTGTCCGCGATGCCGTTGTTGTTGCAGTCGGTCTGGCAGTCGTCGGGGACGCCGTTGCCGTCGAGATCGAGCGCGTCGCCGAGGAAGATGTCGAGATCATCGGGGACGCCGTTGGCGTTGCAGTCGGGCTCGCACTCGTCTGGGACGCCGTTGCTGTTGAGGTCGAGGCTGTCGCCGTTGGCGATGTCCTCGTCATCGAACGTGCCGTTGTCGTTGCAGTCCTCGCACTCATCGGGGACGCCGTTGGCGTTGGTGTCCGCGCTGGCGCCGTCGGCGATGTCGGTGGTGTCGGCGATGAAGTTGGCGTTGCAGTCGCGATCGAGGCAGTCGATCCGCGAGGTGAGGTAGGCGCGCATGAGACGGGTGGAGTCGGTGTGGAAGCGGGTGTCGTGGTTGGCGTCGCCGCCGGAGTAGCTCTGGCCGCAGTAGCTCATGATCGGGCCGCGCTGGGGCGGTGCGAAGGGATCGTTGCAGTCATCGATGTCGCGATCCTGTGTGTGCGGCGAGCCGAAGTTGTGCCCGAGCTCGTGGGCGATGACGACAAGATCACTATTCAGATGGCTGGGCACATCGAGATCGCCCAGGCCCGCGCCCACATAGCCGCAGACGGAGTAGGAGCGCCGGTCGCAGACCGCCGAGAGGGAGGCCTGTCCCCCGAAGGGGAAGTCGCGCCTGCCCGAGCAGAACTGGGCGGCGTCGCGATGGACGGCGTCCATGTTGTCATTCCAATAATCGCGAAACTCCGGGAAGGGAGAGGGGCTGTTGAACAGATCGTCCGGATCGGTCCACAGGCGCGTGAACGAGAGAGTGAGCCGGATGCCCGAGTCGCGGGAGTAGACGAAGCTGGCTTGTCCATAGAGCATGAGCAGGTAGTCCATCGCGCGGTTCGTGTCGTCGAACATCTCGAAGTAGTCGAAGTCGGTGTCGACGGCGAGCTCGACGAGAAAGTCCGCCGAGAAGGTGTCCTCGAGGCCCATGGGGTCGGCCCAGCCGCTGGTGTCGAGTCCGCAGGGCGGGGCCGGGCGAGATGGCGGCGGGGCGTTGCTGATGCGCAGGCGATCGGGCGAGGGGCCGGAGTCGGTCGGCGCAGAGGCGATCGAGGCGAGCGTGCCCGCGCCGTCGTCGATGCGCCCGGCGTAGCCGAAGTCGGGAGAGTGCGCGAGGAAGACGCTGGATTCGGGTCGGTTCTCGATCGTGCCGGCGAGGAGCGTGACGCGATCGGGGTCGTAGTCGAGGCGTCGATCGACGCCCGCGGAGCGCACGACGAGGCGCGCGTGCGGGGCGACGATCGAGATCCTGCGGAGCTCGAGCGTGGCTTTCTGACCGGGAGCGATGTGGAAGCCGGGGACGCGGATGGATTCGCCGAAGGCGGGTTGCGTTCGCAGGGCCGCGGGGATCTCCATCTCGAATCCCGCGTCCGGCGCGGTTTGGACGGTCGGTGACGGCTCGGCGGCCCCCGGCGAGGCAGCAGCGCACGGGACGAGCAGGCTCAGCAGCGTGAGGGCGAGCGTGGGCATGGATGGGCTCCGCGAGGGTGGGGACAGGCCACCGGGCAAGATACCCGACGGCCCGGCACGGAGTCAAGGGGCGCGATGCGCATCAACGGACATCCCTGGGCCCCGGAGAGGGGGCCGCGCTCGTCCTGATCCCTGGAGCGCCGCTGCATGGGCGCGGGGCCGACTTCCCGCGCTGGGTCGAGGCGATCCTGCCAATTCTGTTCATCGCGTTTCTGCTGCCGGGGCTGGCGTACGGCGTTGTCGCCAAGGTGATCGAGTCCGACAAGGACCTGGCCAGGCTGATGGGCCAGACGATGGCCGACATGGCGCCCTACATCGTTATGGCGTTCTTCGCGGCCAGTTCGTCGCGTACTTCAATCACAGCAACCTGGGCGAGATGCTCGCGATCGTGGGCGGCGAGGCACTGGCGTCGAGCGGCCTGCCCACATGGGCGATGCTCGCGGCGTTCGTCGTCGGCGGCGCGGCGAACATGTTCATCGGCTCGGCGAGCGCCAAGTACGCATTCCTCGCGCCGGTCTTCGTGCCGATGCTGATGGTCCCGGGGGATCAGCCCCGAGCTGACCCAGGCGGCGTATCGCGTGGGCGACTCGGCGACCAACATCATCGCGCCGCTCAATCCCTACATCATCGTGCTGCTGGTATTCATGCAGAAGTATGTGCCCAAGGCGGGCATCGGCACGCTCGTGTCGCTGATGCTGCCGTACTCGGTCGTGTTCCTGATCGTCTGGACGATCATGATCGTTGCGTGGACCTTGATCGGCGTGCCGCTCGGTCCGGAGGGGCCTCTGACGTACACGCCCCCATCGTGATCTGAGGCGAATCGGCTCGGCGGTGTGTCGCGGCTAGCACTGCTGCGCGAAGAGGTCGAGATACCCGAAGAAGTCCTTGGCGTCGCAGTCGCCGTCGGCGTCGATATCGCAGACGCTCATGTCGCCATCGGCGAATGCGTCGAGGTAGGCGAAGAAGTCGTCCGCGTCGGCGTCGCCATCGCCGTCGAGGTCCGCCGGGCAGGAGGGCGGCTCGCCGAGGAGGGTGAAGTTGACGCCGGTCTGGCCGTTGCCCTTGAGATCGTCGGGGATGGGCATGATGTTGTCGGGGAATTCTCGTCCGCCCCCAGGGTTCCAGAGAAAGGCATTCTGCTGCTCGCCCCCGCCGACATCGTGCTCGCTCTCGGTGGACCAGACGATCGCCGCAAACGGGCCAACGCGATGGACGGTCCAGACGACGTGATACGCGCCGGCGGACAACGTCATGCCGTCGAACTCGGCGTTGAAGAAGCTCCGGTTGAGCCCCCCGTCGGTGTACGAGCCGGACCCGGGGACGGATTGCATGATGATGACGGCGCCGTCGTCGGTCGGGAACCGGTCGTAGACGCGGACGGTGACATCTTCGATGACGGGCGAGCCGCTGGCGAATCCCTGGGCTTGCCAGGAGCGCAGGCTCGCGGGCTGCTCGATCGAGAAATCCTCAATGACCCAGAGATCCAGCGTGGGATCGTCCGCGGAGGTGCAGTTGGGACCCGCCGTGAGGACGCGGTCCCAAGGAAGTCTGGCGATGGGATCTTCTGCGAGGGCGGGGGAGATGGTCAGCAGGGCGGACACACCGATCGCGCGACGAGTGGACATGAGGACTCCCTTGTGTCGAACTGCGATTGCTCAAGCCGCGCGGACGCCTGACGCTCCGCGATGCACCTCGTCGGTCTCGCGGGAGCCCCACTCTCCCGGGCGAATCGGATCGCTCCGAAATCGCTCCGAAAATGTTGGATGCGCCGGGGGAGCTCCGGGTTCCTCGATGTGAGCAAGAATCTGAAAAAACCGGGCAGATCGGGCGAGGCTTCTCCGGCTGCGATTCAACAGAAAAAGAACGCCCGGCGGTTCCCCGCCGGGCATCGAAGGTACCGATTGCGTTGGTGGCCTCAGCAGCCGGAGGCGAACTGATCGAGAAACGCGAAGAAGTCGTCGGCGTCACAGTCGCCGTCGGCGTCGATGTCGCACACGCTCGCGTCGCCAGAGTCGAAGGCGTCGAGGTACGCGAAGAAGTCATCAGTGTCGGTGTCCTCGTCGCCGTCGAGGTCCGCCGGACACACGATCGGAACGGCGGCAAGCGTGGCGGCGGCGTCGACGCGCCCGTAGCCGAAGAGCGTGTCGAAGCCGGGGTCGCCCAGATCGACGGCGTTGTCGCGGAGCAGGTCGCGGATCTCCTGGGGCGTGAGCTCGTCGTTGAGGCTGAGCATGAGGGCGATCAGGCCGCTGACGTGGGGGGTGGACATGCTGGTGCCGGTCTTGGTGCCATAGGCGCTGGGGCCGTTCTCCTCGCTGGAGAAGATGTCGACGCCGGGGGCGCCGACATCGAGCCAGTCACCGCGGTTGGAGTTGGTGTAGCGGTTGTCGTTGCAGTCGGTGCCGCTGATGGCCAATGCGCCGGGGAAGGCGGCGGGATAGAACTGTGAGGAGGAGTTGTTGTTGCCCGCGGCGGCGACGACGGGCATGCCGTTGTCCCAGGCGTACTGAACGGCGTCGGCGAGGGCGCCGTTGACGCCGCCGCCGCCGCCGGAGTAGTTGAGCAGGTCCGCGTCGTTGTCGGTGGCGTAATACACGGCCTCGGTGATGGCCTCCCAGGTTCCCCCGCCGCCGCCGTTGAAGACCTGGAGCACCATGACCGACGAGTTGGACATGCCCGCGATGCCGAGGGCGTTGTTGAGCGGTGCCGCGGCGGTGCCCGCGACGTGGGTGCCGTGCCCGTTCTGGTCGTCCATGGCGTTGTCGTCGTTGAGGCAGTCGCGCCCGAAGATGTCGTCGATATAGCCGTTGTCGTCGTCGTCGATGCCGTTGCCCGGAATCTCGTCGGGATTGGCGTGAATGTTGGATTGGAACTCCTCGTGCGAGAAGTTCAGCCCGGTGTCGGCGACGGCGATGACAATGTTGCTTGAGCCGCGGGTGATGTCCCAGGCGCCCTGCGCGTCGATCGCCTGGGGCCCGCACTGCTGGTTCCAGCGCGGGTCGTTGGGCTCGAACGCGATCTGGGTGATCCAGTTGGGATGGGCGTAGCGGACGCCGTCGAGTGCGGCGATCGCGCCGGAAACCGCGGCGGGATCGATGCCATCGGGCAGGGTCACGACGCGGACCATGGCGAGCGGGTGGACGCCGTCGGGATCGTTCTTGGGATGAGGCGCATGGGGAATCTCGCGCCAGGCGATGGGGCTGGCGAGTGCGAGTTCGGCCGCCGCGAGCGCGTCCGGGCTGGGAACGCCCGCGAAGCCGATCATCAGTTCGTTGGGGACGAATCCCGCGCCGGGCTGCACGATCGCGTCATTCCCGATTGCGACGTTCGACGCCGCGCCGGCCATCGTGGCCAATGTTGCCGCCGTCAATCCATTTCTCACGTTTGCTCCTTATTCGGGTGTCTGAGATGTGCCTGTACGGGCCGGGAGAACACCGAGCGCTAGCTCATGCTCATGCCAAGCGTCCGGGTCTTTACATCGGGTGAATGGCGGCGATCGGACGAATCCCGAGGGGGAGCGCGCCTGCCGACTGGGGCCAATCGCGAACCCACCGCGAGGCGGGTGGTGGACAACAAAGCCCTCCCCGCTGCGAGGGAGGGCTTGGGCTTCTCGGTGATGCCAGCGTCGGCGATCAGCGACGGCGACGCGTCGCGACGAGTCCGCCCACGCCGAGCAGGGCAAGGCTGCTGGGCGATGGAACGATCTCAACGACGATGGAGTTGATCGAGTAACCTTGGCCGTCGTGGTTCGACGTGGTCAGGTTGATTGGCGTATTTGCCGCGAAGATATCGACCTGATTGGTGAACGGATGGGTGTCGATAGGATCCGTTACCTGTCCGAGCGACGAGGTGCCGCCCTGGACGAGGTCGAACAGGTCCACGTCGTCCTGGTTCGCGATGGTGTACTCAACAAGGCGAACCGGCTCGGAGAAGGTCCAGTCAAGATTCGGCGCGAGGCCACCATCGATAAACAGGCCGCCGAGAATGAACGCAAAGGTGTCGTTCCCAAACTGGATATTGCCGTTGGGGTTGTCGATGAGCAGATCAACGCCGTCGGAAGAGATCACTCGGCTCGTGATATCTCGCTCCCCGGTCTCGGGGAGTTCAAACTTGACGAACTGCTGGGCGTGAACCGAGGCGGCGATGGCTGACGCCCCGACGAGTGCGATAGTCTTCTTCACCTTTTCTCCTCCCTTTACCTCTTCGAACAGACCGGCCAGACAAGATAGACGGTCAAGACGTATTTTGAGCATTCGGGGCGAGCGATCAAGCCAAAACCGCGCGATTCTCACGATTTGCAAGGAGATCCTGAGAAAAATATCGCCTGAAACTACGCGATATTCAGACCCGTCGCTCGTCAAATGACACGCCCGTCGGGGAGGGCAATGCGCGGGGGGTATAGGATCATTCCCCATGCTCAAAGTGGCCTCGATGGCCCAAGATTGAGGATTCAACAGCCGGCGGCGAACAGATCGAGATAGGCGAAGAAGTCGTCGGCGTCGGTGTCGCCGTCCCCGTCGATATCCGCCTCGCTGTCGCCCGCGGCGAATCGGTCGAGGTAATAGAAGAAATCCTCTGAGTCGATATCGCCGTCGGGCACGCCGAACTCGCTGTCGTTGGGGTCGCTGCTTGTGGTGAGATCGGCGGGGCACTGCTCGATGATAAAGAGCAGGTCATTGGGCTGACGGAGGCGGGCAACGTCGAAGGCGATGTCCCCGAGGTACTCGCCCGTGCCGGGGTCGAACCGGACGATCCGGTTGTTCAGCCAGCTCGCGACGATCATCGTGCCGTTCGGCGCGATGACGTGCCCGACGGGACAATCCATAGGGACCTGGCGGATCTGGCGGATCAGGTCGCCTGTGCCCGGGTCGTAGATGGTGATGTCGTCGGTCTGGTGGGCCGACGCCCAGATGTTTCCGTCGTCGCCGACGCGGACGATGAGCGACGTGGGCAGGCGGGTGAGCTGTCCGAGGAACGCGCCCGTGCCGGCGTCGTATTGGAGCAGGCCATTGCCATTGCGAAAGTCCGAGACGTAGAGTACGTCCTTGTTCCAGGCCAAGCCGACCGGGCGGATGAGCTCGTCGCCCTCGATGAAGATATCGATCTGCTCGCCGTTCTCGGGGTCGAAGCGGATCACCTGTCCGAACTGCTTCTCACAGACGTAGAGCAGCCCGTCGGGTCCGAACTGCAAGTTGCCCGGCTGGCTGAGCCCCTCGCTGGCGAACACGCCAAGGAAAGCCCCGGTTCTACCGTGGTAACGGAGGACCTGGGAGGAGTCGTTGCTGGCGACATAGAGATTCCGGTCGGCGCCCCAGGCGAGGCCGTCGGGTGTGCCCAGCCCGCCGGAGCCGGAGGGCACGAAATCCTCTGCGAAGGCGTTGAACGATCCGGGCGAGACGTCAAGGAGCTTGACGCTCTCGTCGAACCAGCTCCCGACGAGCATCATCTGGGCGTTGCTGGAGGCGTTCAAGATTGCGCAGCCAACGGCCGCAAGGACGCATCGATATCGCATGACTGTCTCCCGCTTCGTGATGGGCGAGCCGCGCTCGCGAGAGCCTGTTCGGGTGATCACCCCACGCGGGTCGGGGCGAATCACGACACGAGCGAAATGAGCAGCGACGTGGAACTGGATAGATGTCGTGCGACGATCGGTGCCTGATTGGGTCAAATCTGGCCAGAACTCTGGCCGATTCTTGTCCTGCGATTTCGGACCCCCAAATGTTGAGGATTACACACCATTTTGTTCTCGGGCGTTGCCGACACCCTTTGCGTGAATCTCACTCGCTGCTAAGGTTAATGCACTCTCCATGTCCGGCCACAAGCCGGGCATACTCTCTCACCACGCGCTCGGGTGGCCTTCGGGCCGCCCGAGCGTTTTCTTTGGTTCGTCGTGGTTGGGGCCATCAGATCCAGGCCTGAGCCGCGCCGATGGCGGCGACTCCTAGCCAGGCAAGGCCCTTCACGAAGAAGAACAAGAACCCCATCGCGCCCATCTGGCGCAGGTTGCGGCGCGTGACACTCATGGTCGCGCTCGGTCGGACGTGGGCGTGTTCTCGGGGCTAGTTGGGCCTTCCTCGCCGGACCCGTGGTCGCTGAGTGATCGCTCGGCGACGTGTACGAGCTGGATCGCCGCGGCTTGGACGACGAACTCGTCAAGAGATCCCGCGAGAGATTCGAAGTCGGTGTGGGTGCGTGGGAACATGGGCAATCTCCGTGGGGGTTGTCCGAGACAGGGCGTTATCGCGGTGCCGACGCTGCCATCGGCACGGGCGACGGGGCGCAGCTCGGTCGGCGGGTGGTTCGAGAATCTGACGAGACCAACCCTTGCCCCCAGATGGTCTCGCCGGTCGGCCACGAAACCGCATGCGGCTTGGCAGCGCCGCCGGCCGCACTGCGCCCGTGACTCCAGCGGCGGTCCCCGTCGCCGCCAAGCCGCACGCGGTTTCGTATCTGGAGCAGACCCATGAGCACGTCCATCCTAAAAAATATGTGTCCGCATGTGAGTTCGGGCGACGGCCCGGTTGTCACCCCCGAGGTCTCGAGCGAGCCCTCGTCGGCCGTGGGGCGGGGGCTCGTCCTCGCCTACGGCCTGCTCGCGTATCTCGCGTTCTTTGTCACCATCCTGTACGCGATCGGGTTCGTCGCGAACTGGCTCGTGCCCAAGTCGATCGACACCGGCGGCGGGACTGTCCCGGCAATCGCGATCCCGATCAACGCCTCGCTCCTGCTGCTGTTCGCCGTGCAGCACACGATCATGGCCCGCCCGGCGTTCAAGCGCTGGTGGACCATGTTCTGCCCGCCGTCGATCGAGCGGAGCACGTTCGTCTTCGCCGCCAGCGCATGCCTGGGGTTGCTGTTCTGGCAGTGGCGGGCGATGCCCGAGATCGTGTGGGAGGTCCAGCACCCGGCGGGTCGGCTCGCGCTGAATGCGCTCATGCTGCTGGGGTTCGCCATCGTCTTCGCGGCGTCGTTCATGGTGAGCCACTGGGACCTGTTCGGCCTGCGCCAGACCTGGGCGCGATTCCGCGCTCGCCGGTACGAGCCGATCGGGTTCCGCGTCGTCGGGCTCTATCGCCTCGTGCGCCACCCGCTGATGCTCGGGTTTCTGATCGCGTTCTGGGCGACGCCGACCATGACCCAGGGGCACCTGCTCTTCAGCGCGCTCGTGACCGGCTACATCTTCGTCGGGCTGTGGTTCGAGGAGCGGACGCTCATCGGCGAGCTGGGCGAGCACTACCGCCAGTACAAGCGCCATGTGCCCTCGGTCGTCCCGCTCCTGAGGAGAAGCTGAGATGACCACGAGCGAAGTCATCCATCGCGGCGGGCGGTGCGGTACGCTGGGCGGGACCAGACGCGGCGCGTCGATGGAGCGGACGCGGGTCGCGCCGCAAGGCGAAGCCGCCGGCGTCGGCGGGCGGGAGACTCAGGCGATGCAACGCCCGCAGGTGACGCGGATCCTCTCGGAGATCGGCGACCGCCCGGAGGCCGCGGAGGAGCTGCTGCCGCTTGTCTACGACGAGCTTCGCAGGATCGCCGGGGCGAGGATGCGCGACGAGCGGGCGAGCCACACGCTCCAGGCGACGGCGCTCGTGCATGAAGCGTATCTCAAGCTCCTCGGCGGCGAGGCGGGGTTCGAGAGCCGCAAGCACTTCTTCCGCGCCGCCGCCGAGGCCATGCGACGCCTGCTGATCGACCACGCCCGCAAGAAGAAGAGCGATAAGCGCGGCGGCGGTCGCCCGGGCGTCGCGCTGGAGCATGTGCAGCTCGCGTGCGAGGACCACAATGAGGAGATCCTCGCGGTGCACGAGGGGCTCGATCTGCTGGAGCGCGAGGACCCTCGGGCGGCGGACGTCGTGCGCCTGCGGTTCTTCGCGGGGCTGAATGTGCAGGAGACCGCAGAGGCTCTGGAGATCTCCGAGCGCACGGTGATGCGCGAGTGGGCGTTTGCGCGGGCGCGGATGCTCCAGCTCCTGCGGGGCGAGGGCTGAGCGTGCGGGAGATCGGGACCAAGAGCGTCTTCCTCGAGGCGATCGAGCGCGACGATCCGTCGGGGTATATCGACGAGGTCTGCACCGACGATCCCGCCAAGCGGATCCGGGCGCAGGCGCTGCTGGCGGCGCACGAGTCGGGCGAGTCGTTCCTTGCCGACGGCGAGCCGGCGTCGCTGCTGATGGATCTCGCAGAGCCGGTGCGCCCCGACACCGTGATCCGCGAGGATCTGGACGCGATCGGGCCGTACAAGGTGCAGCGCACGCTCGGCGAGGGCGGCTTTGGGGCCGTCTACCTCGCTCGTCAGGAAGCGCCGATTCGCCGCAGTGTGGCAATTAAAGTGCTCAAGCCGGGGATGGACAGCAAGCAGGTGCTCCGCCGATTCGAGACCGAGCGCAAGGCGCTGGCGCTGATGGAGCATCCGTCGATCGCGCGGGTGATCGAGGCTGGCCAGACCAGCGGGCGCAGGCCGTATGTGGTCATGGAGTACGTCGACGGCTCGCCGATCACGGACTATTGCGACCGCCGGCGGCTGAGCATCCGCGAGCGGCTTGCGTTGTTTGAGCAGGTGTGCATGGCGGTGCAGCACGCGCACCATCGCGGCATCGTCCATCGCGACATCAAGCCTTCCAACGTGCTCGTCACGGAGGTCGACGGCGAGCCACTGGTCAAGGTGATCGACTTCGGCGTCGCCAAGGCGCTGGAGAACTCGGCCCTCGACGTCACGCTGACCCAGGGCCTCATGGCGGTCGGCACGCCCGCGTACATGGCGCCCGAGCAGGTCGCGCGCGGGCCCAACGGGGTCGATACCCGCACCGATGTCTATGGCTTGGGCGTGCTGCTCTACCAACTGCTCACCGGCAGAACACCCTTGGACGAGCGGCAATTGGCCGAAGCCGGGCCCGCGGCGATCGCCCAGGCGATCTGCGAGATCATGCCCGCGAGCCCCTCGACGCGGATCGGCGGGCTCGGCGACGAGGCGGACATGGCCGCCCACGTCCGCAGGCTCGATACCCATCGCCTCTGGTGCCATCTCAAGGGCGATCTGGACTGGATCACGATGCGGGCGCTGGAGAAGGACCCGGCCCGCCGATACCCGACGCCCAACGCGCTGGCCGAAGACGTGCGCAGGTACGCGCGCCACCAGCCCGTCGAGGCGAGCCCGCCGAGCCGACGCTACCGCCTCTCGCTGTTCGTGCGCCGCCGACCGTTCGAGGTCGCGGCGGGGCTCATCACGCTCGCGGCGGTCTCGGTGCTGGCCATCGGCGCGGTGCAGTTCGGCCTCGGCCAGAGGGCGGCGGCGGAGGACGCGCGTGCGCAGCTCAAGCGGGCCGACGCGTTGGCGGCGTTTGCGCAGGAGCTGCTCAGCGGGGTTGATCCCGCGAACGCGCGGGCGATGGACAGCGAGCTGCTGCTCAAGATCCTCGAGGGCGGCGTGGAGCGGGTCAGCAAGGAGCTCGGTGAGTATCCCGAGGCCGCGGTCTCGATGCTCAACGCTATCGGATACGCCCAGGTGCAGATCGCCGAGTTCAAGGAGGCCGAGCGGACGTTTCGCGCGGCCCTGGCGATCGCGGTCGCGGAGCTGGATCCGCTGCATGGTGAGACGATCAGCGTGATCGACAGCCTCGCGGCGGTGCTGGCCGAGTCCGGCAGGCTCGAGGAGAGCCGGGCGATGCTGGAGCCGCACGTCGAGCGCGTCCGCAAGTCCTTCGGCGACGACGAGCGGACCCTGACCGCGATGAGCAATCTCGCGTCGGTGTACCACAGGATGGGCGAGCTGGACGCGGCGGTCGCGTTGCTCGAGCCGCTGCTGGCGGCGCGGACGCGCGTGCTGGGCGAGGGCGATCAGGCGACGCTCTTGACGATGAACAATCTGGGCATGGTGCACGAGAGCCTGGGGAACACGGCCCGGGCGCGCGACATGATCGAACGCGTGCTTGAGATCCAGCGCGAGGAGCTGGGCGAGGACCACCCGCACACCATGAGCACGCTCAACAATCTCGCGGGGATGATCCGCGACGGGGGCGATCCCGAGCAGGCGCGCTCGATGTACGAGCAGCTCATCAAGACCAAACGGCGCGTGCTGCCGGAGGACCATCCGAGCACGCTGATCAGCTTGCATAACCTCGCCAAGACGCTGCTGGAGCTGGACGAGGCGAGCGAGGCAGCACGCATCTCGCGGGGCGTCGTCGAGGCCGCCGAGGCCAAGCTCGGGGCGGGGCACAAGCTGACGCTCGGCGCGCGCGCCGGGCTCGG
>JAJDDM010000132.1 GCA_029260315.1 Phycisphaerales bacterium
GGGATGCAGATTCCCATCAACCCCAACTCGGTCAGTTGATCGCGAAGCCCCTTCGGCATCTCGGCTTCGTGGTCCCGCGACTCCGCCCCCGGCGCGACTTCCTTGAACGAGAAGTCGCGGATCGAATCCCGCAGCATCACATGGTCTTCATCGAGTCCGAAATCCATGATTAGGCAACCCCCTTCATATCCAGGTAGTGACGGGAGATGATCATCCGCTGCACTTGGCTCGACCCCTCGCCGATCTCGCACAGCTTCGCGTCGCGCATCAACCGCTCGATCGGAATGTCCTTGGTGTATCCGTACCCGCCACAAATCTGAATCCCGTTCATGCAGGCCTTCGTCGCGATCTCGCTGGCGAACAACTTGCACATCGACGATTCGATCGCCGTGTCCTGACCGGCGTCCTGCAATAACGCTGCCTTGTGCACCAGCAGCCGGGCGGCGTCGATTTCCATGGCCATGTCCGCCAGCATGAACTGCAACGTCTGATGTTCGACCAGCGGCTTGCCGAACTGCTCGCGCTGTTGGCCGTAGGAGATAGCCTCCTCCATCGCTCCGCGTCCGAGCCCCACCGACAGCGCCCCGATGGTGATCCGCCCGCGCTCGAGCACCTTGAGCGCGTCGATGAACCCGTTGTTCAACTCGCCGCAGAGGTTCTCCTTCGGCACGCGCACATCCTCGAACGTCAGCGGCACGGTGTCGCTGGCCCGCATACCGAGCTTGTCTTCCTTGGCCCCGATGATCAGACCCGGCGTGTCGCGCTCGACGATGAACGCGCTGATCCCGCGCGTTTTGCTCTCGTCTGACGTTTTCGCCGTCACCACGTACACGCCCGCTTTGGCGCCGTTGGTGATGAACATCTTGGACCCGTTGATGACCCACTCGTCGCCGTCGAGCACCGCCCGCGTCTTCAGGGCAGCCGCGTCGCTTCCGCAGCTCGGCTCGGTCAGACACCAGGCGCCGAACATCCCACCCGACGCCAGCGCCGGCAGATACTCCTTCTTCTGCGCGTCGTTGGCTGCCACCATGAAATGTCCTTGGCAAAGCCCGTTGTGCGCCGCCAGCATGAGCGCCGTCCCCCCGCACTGCCGCGCAACTTCTTCGATCACGATGGCGTTGCCCAGGTACCCCAGCTCTGCCCCGCCCAGGTCAGCCGGTACCAGCGTCCCCATGAATCCCAGCTCGCCGAGCTTCTTGATAGCCTCGTCGGGAATCTCGCCTTCGCGGTCCCATTCCCTTGCGTTGGGACCGATCTCCTCAGCCGCGAATCGCCTCGCCAGCTCCCGCAGCGCCACCATCTCTTCCGGTAGTTCAAAATCCATGTCGCGTCTTTTCTTTCCTACCCGCCCTTTTCGGGCGAAAAACCCAGTTTTTCACAACCCTCCACCGACCCCCGCGATTATATCGCATCCCCCGCCCCCCGCCACGCCGCCGGAACGCTCGGCGCAGAAACGCAACACGCCACCGAGCGAACGCTACATGCCGTAAAAGGCGATCAGAAACACCGGCTCGACTTTCGCCTGTGAGTGGTGTTACCGGCGGTCAAGAAGCGCGTGAATCCGGCGGTTTAGGGAAGCCTGACATGGCTTCAGGGGTCGCTGAGGGCAGCACGAGCACAGACGCTGCAAGACCCGTGCCAGCGCCGCGGAGACCCGCGGAGAACCAGAACCATGGGTGGCGCCCGCAGAAAAGAACCAAATCCAAGGAGTGCGCCCTGAGAGAACCAGAGCCAACTCCCTTGACCGCCGGAAAACCGCGCCTTTCAACCGCCATTAACAAGTGGCCCCAGGCTGGTGCCCAACGATCATTCGGTTCTGGCGTGCATGTCGTAGATGACCTGATCGATCAAGAAATCGCCCTGGTCGATATCCGTCGCATCGTAGAGGAGATCAATGAACCTCGATTCTCCGTCGTACGCTGTCGCTCGCCATACGAAGCGCGGCATCGGGCGCTCAAGTATGCGCCAGCGTTGCTCGGGGCTCAGATCCGAAGCAGTGCGAATCTCCGACTTGACCTCGCCCTGAGTCGCAAGATAGATATCCCACTCCAGTTGAAGCGGAAGACGCTCGGAAGACTCCGCCAACTTGCGATACTCCTCATCGAATTGCACCACTTTTTCGAGAATCTTGTCGAGAGGGATTCGGATCTTGTGGTACAAAGGTACGATCAGAGCCCAGGGTCCAAACCAAACGGTGCCGGGAGCCGCTTCTCCATAGAGGCCACCTCTCCACGGTGACTTCAACGTGGTGAGGATCTTCTGATCCTTGCCGTCGCGCGGGACCGTCAACTCTGGCGTTCCAAACTCGATTCTTGCGAACGGTCCAATCCCATCATCATGCACATAGAGCTTGTCGATGCGAGATGATCGGACGAGTGTATTTGTTTCCGGGTAGCGATGGTCGACCACCTGAAAGAGCACGTTGGCTGCGTCGGCGCTATAGGTCAGATAGCCCACTTCGTCGATCACAAGAACGTGCGGTTGCACGTAGGGCAACTGCCCTTCGCTCAGCCGGCCGTCGCGCGCCGCGGCGGATCGTTCTTCGATCAGTTGCGCGGCCGTCGTGAAGCGGGCATCGTAACCGTTCTGGATGGCGCGGTACGCGATCGACACTGCCAAGTGCGTTTTGCCTCGACCCGATCGACCGCCCAGAATCAACGAGCGACCTTCGGTGACCAACTCCGGGCCGAGGTAAGACGCGCGCGTTCAGCGTTCATGCGGTCGGCGGGAATCTCGTTCGTCGCGCGGCTGGGTCGTTGCGTGTTCACCTCTTCGAGCCATACGACGAGTTGTT
>JAJDDM010000133.1 GCA_029260315.1 Phycisphaerales bacterium
AGAGCCCGAAGAACCCGCTTGATCCTCAGAAAAATGCTGCGTTCCATGCCGTTCCTCCTTGTCTTGGCAGACAAAGAGCATGGACGCAGCGCGGCAAAAGCGCAAGCTGGTGGGCGATAATCGCGCAATACCCTCGCGAGCGTCGGGCTCGTATGGCGTCGGTGAAACAGTGAGGTTAGAGCTTCTTGAGCGCATCGACGAGAGCGTCGATGTGTTCGGGTTCGTGTGCCGCGGACATCTGGATCCGCAGCCTTGCCGTGCCCTCGGGAACGACGGGGTATCCGAAGCCGATCACGAACACCCCGAGCTCGAGCAGGCGTTTGGACATCGCAATCGCCTTGGCGGTGTCGCCGACGATGATCGGGCAGATGGCGGTGGGGGACTCGATGACCTCGAAGCCCGCGTCGGTGATCTTCTGGCGGGCCATGGCGGTGTTGTCGCGCAGCTTCTGAACTCGCCGCGGCTCTGCCATCAGGATTTCGATCGCCTTGTTGGCGCTCGCGGCGACCGTGACGGGCAGGGCGTTGGAGAACAGCGTCGGGCGCCCGCGCTGGATGGTCAGCTCGGTCGCCCGTTTGGGGCCTGCGATGAAGCCGCCCGCGCCGCCGCCGAGGGCCTTGCCGAGGGTCCCGGTGAAGATGTCGACGTGCCCGATGTCGCTCTCGCCGAACATGCCGAGATGCTCGTGGGTGCCGCGCCCGGTCTCGCCCAACACGCCGTGCCCGTGGCTGTCGTCGACGACGAGCTTGGCGTCGTACTTGTCGCACAGGGCCCGCAGGCCCGGCAAATCGGCGATGTCTCCCTCCATCGAGAACACGCCGTCGGTCACGACCCACGCCTGTCCGGTGATCTCGTCGTTGTCCTGGCACTCGATGAGGCGTTGCTCGAGATTGTCGAGGTCCGAGTGCTTGTAGACGGTCTTGGAAACGCCCTTCTTGATCTGCACGGCCAGGCGCATCGAGTCGATGATGCACGCGTGGTTGAGCTCGTCGGAGATGATGACGTCGCCGGCCTCGCAAAACGTCGGAAAGACGGTCTCGGTCGCGTTCCAGCAGCTCACGAACGTGTAGCTGCTCTCGGTGCCCATGTACTTGGCGATGGTCTGTTCGAGCTTGAGGTGCGGCTCGAAGGTGCCGCAGATGAACCGGACGCTGGCGGTGCCGGCGCCGTAGTCGCGCAGGGCCTGGATCCCGGCCTCAACCACCTCGGGGTGGTTGGCGAGTCCCAGGTAGTTGTTGGAGCAGAAGCACAGAACCTCGCCAAAGCCATCCATCTTGACCTTCGGCCCCATCGGGCTCTGGAGCGTGCGCAGGTGCTTATACTGCCCGCCCGCCTCGAGCGATTGCAGGATGTCGTCGGTCCGGCGGTCGAAGGCGTGTCTCGCGGGCATGGGGATCCTCCGCGCCAAGTCTACGTCGCACCGGCGGGCTCGTCGGCGGCTTCATTGGCGGGGAGATCGGCCCCACTCCCACCCCACGCCCTCATCCGCCGAGTCCTCGCCGGTGATCAGTCGAGCCCCCCGCTTGTACGTCACATACGCCCACGCCCACTCGAGCATGACCATGAAGCGGTTGCGAAAGCCGATCAGGTAGAACACATGCACGAGCGCCCAGACCAGCCACGCGGGCCAGCCGGAAAACGCCCGCCCCCAGACGGTCGCGACGGCCCTGCCCCGCCCGATCGTCGCCAGCGTGCCCTTGTCGCGATACTCAAACGGCCGACGCGAGCCAGCGCTCGAGCGGGCCTCGCGCACGATGAGCCGCGCGATGTGCCGCCCCATCTGCATCGCGCCCGGCGCCATGCCGGGGACCTCCTCGCCGGTGGCCGAATCTACGACGCGGGCCAGATCGCCGACCGCGAAGATCTCCGGATGTCCGGGAACGGATAGATCCGGCTCGACCTCGACCCGGCCGCGATCGTCCAGCGGCGTGCCCAGATCGCGCGTCAGCGGCGACGGCTCGACGCCCGCCGCCCAGATGACGTTGCCCGCCTCGATCCGCTCATCCTCGATCGCCACGCCCCGCTCATCGATCTCGGTCACCGGGGACGCGAGACGGAGCTCGACGCCCATGCGTCGCAGGTCGCGATCGGCGTGCTCGGAGTTGCGCGCCGGGAACCCCGGCAGCACGCGATCGCCCGCCTCGATCAGCACCACCCTCGCCGAGCGCGTGTCGATATTGCGGAAATCCCGCGGCACGACCTCGCGGGCGATCTCGATCATCGCCCCCGCAAGCTCGACGCCCGTCGGCCCGGCCCCGACGATCACGAACGTCAGCTCGCGCCGGCGCTCGTCCTCATCGCGCGCGGTCTCGGCCCGCTCGAACGCGAGCAGAAACTCCCGCCGAATCTCCAGGGCGTCCTCGACGGTCTTGAGCCCCGGTGCGCACTTCGCCCACTCGTCATGCCCGAAGTAGACCGGCCGCGCGCCCGCGCCGAGCACGAGGATGTCGTACGCGATCTCGCCGGCGTCGCTCACGACGACGCGCCGCTCGGGATCGATCTCGTGGACCTCGCCAAGAACCACACTCGTATTGCGCTGATGACGCACAACCCGCCGGATCGGCGCCGAGATATCCGCCGGGCTGAGCATCGCGGTCGCGACCTGGTACAGCAGCGGCTGGAAGACGTGGTGGTTGCGCCGGTCGATCAGCGTGACTTCGACCGGGGCGCGGGCCAGACCGCGGGCGCAGGTGAGCCCCGCGAAGCCGCCGCCGATGATCACGACGCGGGGGCGGCCTGAGTGTTGCGTACCCATCGGAAGATGTTAGAGGATGAGGACGCCGTGGTCTGAGCGAGTCTGCGAGCGAAGGCCACGCCGAATGGACGCCTCATCCGGCCTCAAACGCACATGCCCCTTGCATGGCCTTGGACGCAAGGCCTTCCCGCACCACGCCGCCGAAACTGCGACACCACCCCTCACACCCGAAAAATCGCCCCCAGCTTCTTCCCCAAAAGCGCCGAAGCCCCCACCAGCGTCACCGTCAACAAAGCCATCCCCCACACCCCCATCGCGCTGGCGATCGCCGGCCCATCCCCCAGCCGCCCCATGAACGCCAGGATTGCCTTGGTCAAGGGATAGTGCCGCGCCTGCTGCGCCAGAATCAGAGAATCGCTCACCTCCAGCATGCTGAAGCTGAATACCAACAGCGACCCCGCGATCAGATTCGCCAGAATCAGCGGCAGCACCACCTTCCGGATCGCCAGCGTCTTGCTCGCCCCCAGATTGATCGCCGCCTCCTCCAGCTCCCCCGACGTCTGCTCCAGCCCCGACACCGTCGACCGCACGATGTACGGCAGCCGACGCACCGCGTACGCGATGATCAACAGCGCGAACGGATTCGGCACCAGCGCCGGATCCCGCGTCGAGACCGTCCCCACCACCCCGAACAACTCCGCGACGCCCCCCATCCCGTTCGCCACCAGCCAATCGCGGATCTGCGGGAACGGCGCACGCAGCGTCATCGCCACATACCCGAACGCCAGCACCAGCCCCGGCACCGCCAGCGGCATCATCACCAGCGCATCCAAAACCCCCCGCCCCCGCACCCTGGTCCGCACGATCAGATACGCGATCACGATCCCCAAACCCACGTTCAGGATCACCGCCCCGAACGACAGGACGATGCTGTTGCGGATCGCGCTGAACGCGTCGTCGCTGCCCAGCGCCAGCCGGAAGTTCTCCAGCGTCACGCTCCGAGGCAGCACCGTCCCATACCAATCCCCGCTCGGCGTCAGGCTCGTCAGCACCACGCCGATGTGCGGCGTGATCGCCAGAATCGTCACCAACCAGAATGCCCCCGACGCCAGCGCACCACCCACCGGCGACATCGCCCGCTCGCCGCCGGCCCGCGACGCCTTGGAATACATCGCGTGCCCCCGCCGCCCGAACACCGCCCGCCCCAGCGCATAGCTCGCCACCGCCACCATCAGCAGGATGATCGTCAGCGCGTACGGCTCCGCCGACGACTCCACCTGCGCCAACCCCTCGAAGATCTGCACCGGCGTCACCCGCGAGTAATCGAACATCAACGGCGTACCCAGCTCGGTAAAGCTCCAGATGAACACGATCGTCGTGCCCGCGAACAGCCCTGGTCGGATCAGGGGCAGCGTGATCGTGAAGAACCGGCGCGCCCACCCGGCCCCCAGGTTCTCCGCCGCCTCGTCCAGCGCCGGATCCAGATTCGCCAGCGACGCCGCGGCGTTCAGATAGATGATCGGATACAGGTGCAGCGCCTGCACGATCACCACGCCCCAGAACCGTCCATCGCCCAGCAGGTCGAACTCCGTTCCCAAGAGCGCGTTCAGCGCCCCCTCGCGCCCCAGAATCGCCCGCACCCCGATCGCCCCCACGAACGGCGGCAGGATCATCGGCACCAGAATCAGCGACCCCAGCGTCTTCTTGAACGGAAACCGATACCCCGCCCCCAAAATCGCCAGCGGCAGCGCGATTACGATCGACAGCGTCGTTGTCACGATCGCGATCTTGAACGCGTTCCCCAACCCCTCCACCAGCGCCGGATTCCGGAACACCAGCCCCAGATGCTCCAGCGTCCATCCGCGTCCCGTCGCCGGGTCGTCGGCCAACCCCCCCCGCACCGTCAGCGCGATCGGATACAGCAGCAACGCCCCGAGGAGCACCACCACCCCAACCAACAACACCTGCGGCCCAAATCTCCGGCGACCTCCCATGAGCCCGCGAGTGTAGCTGCGTCCTGATGCCCGCTACGGTGCCCCAGGCTCCTCGCCCGCAGGGCGCACGCCCGTTGCCAGGGACTTCAGTCCCTGGAGACGATCCGAACTCGCTCACCGCCCGGAGGGCGGACGCGGCGCAGAGCGACCAACAACATCTCCTGCGCCGAACTGCAAGACAACCTACCCCGCCACCTCCTACCCCGCCACCTCCAACCCCGCCGGCCCCAACGTCTGAATCGTCAACCGCCCCGCCTCCCGCCGACCCAGATACTCCACCACCCGCTCCAGCGTCACCCCATCGATCTGTTCCGCGATCTCCGCCAGCGTCCGAGGCTGCCCCCGCCGATGGATATCCCCCGCGATCGACGACGCCCGAGCCCCCGTGCTCTCGCCGCTGAACACCACGCGCGACTTCATCCCCACGATCGCCCGCGCAAACTCCTCCTCGGTCACATCCCGCTTCTCATTGATCCGCGCCATCTCCGCCAGCAGCACGTCCAGCGACTCCTGCGCCCGCTCCGGCGTCGTCCCCACATACGCCGACACCGTCCCGAACTCCTTACTCGGCGAGTACCCCGAGTGCACGCTGTAGCACAGCCCCCGCTTCTCGCGCACCTCCGTGAACAGCCGTCCGCTCATCCCCCCAGACAAGACGCTCTGCACCGTCGCCTCCAGCACCGAGTCCTCGTGCGCGTCCGCCGGCGCATCGTGCAGCACGTCGATCTGCACCTGGTTCGACTGATCCTCCTCGTGGTGATTGCCTCGCACCCCCTGTGGATCGATCACGACCTCGCCCGCCGACCCGCTCCAATCCGCAAACAGCGACTCCAGCCGCCGCGAAATCGCGTCGGGATCCACGTCCCCCGCGATCGCCAGGATCGAACCATCCGGGCGCGCCAGCCGCTCCCACCAGCCCGCGACGTCCTCGCGCGAGATCGCCCGAAGCGTCTGCTCGCTGCCGTACCCCGAGCGATTGATCGGCTCACGCAGATGGTGCTCGCGGGCCTTCAGAGCGCATCGCTCCCGCGGATCGTCCGCCAGCGAGGCAAGCGATTGCAGCGCCAGCTCCCGCGTCGGCTCGATGCTCCCCGCATCGAACCGCGGCTGCCGCACCATCGCCGCCAGCAGCTCCAATCCCCCATCCAGCCGCGATCCCATCGCCCGCATCGTGATCGAGACGAACAGCGTCCGCGCGTCCACCGATCGTGAGATGCCCAGCGCGTCGAAGGCGTCCGCCTGCTCCTTGGAGTCCAGATCGCCCGCGCCGCGGAGCAGCAACTCCGACCACATCGCGCCCAAACCCTGCAAATCGTCCGGCTCGAGAGCGCTGCCCGCGGGCAGGAGCAGAGACACGCCGGCGCTGCGCACGTCGCTCATGGGCTCGATCGCGACGTGTAATCCGTTGGAAAGCGAAAAAAATTTGATGGAGCTCATCGGACGTTTCTCCGGTGCGTGTCGCGCCGTCAGATCGCGCGCACGAGCGGGAGTCTAGCGAGCGTTTCAACCCGAGCGCGAGCCGCCACGCGAACGCTCCTCCACGCGCACATGCCCATCTTGGCCCGAGAACGCGATGCGCGAACGCGCCACGTTCTTTCACGAACGCGCTGCGATCATGCGGACAACTTCCGCCTTCTTGGCCCCAAGAACGCGGCTTTGAGCATTCGCCACATGGCGGACGCGACCACTTTGTCACACGCTGCGCACCGTGCGCGTGACCAGCATCGACACGCTCACGAAGCACGTCGGCGCAACCTCGCGCGCGCTCCGGCGCACGCCCACGCACGCTACTCGACAGCTTGACAACCCGTCCGTGTTGCGCGCATTAGGGTATGTTCCACAACATGTCGTGCGCGACTTCGCTCAAGGAACGCACGCGACGCCTCCGATAGGAGGCAGTGGAGCGCAAGATTGGCGTGGCGCTGATCGCGCAATCGGAAGGGTCCGAGACCGACCCGAGAACCAGGAGAATCGAACATGGCGAAGAAGAAATCAACCATGAAGAAAGCCACCAGGAAGAAAGCCACGCGGAAGAAAGCAACCCGCAAGTAGGCCACCCGCAAGAAGGCCACCCGCAAGAAGGCCACCCGCAAGAAGGCCACCCGCAA
>JAJDDM010000134.1 GCA_029260315.1 Phycisphaerales bacterium
CGTGGCCTTCGCTCGAAGACTCGCATCAGACCACGGCACCACTCGCTCGCACGCGCGCCCGAACCCCGAGAAGACTCTACTTCGCCGCCTTCTTCCGGTACTCCTCCACGGAGACCTCCTCGACCTTCGCCTTCGCCAGAACCGCGTCCAGCGCCTTGTGCTCACGGATCTGCTGGTAGATCGCCCCCACCTGGTTCGCGTCGGGCTCGATCGCGAAGGGGCCGAAGCATCCGTTCTATGTGATGCTCAACCCGGCGCTCGCCCCGCCGGGCTTCGACCGGTTCGCCCACGCGTGCTGCGCGAGGTTCTACGCCGTGGGCGTCGTGCATAGGACGGTCTCCGGAAGCACAGCCACCTGGCTCCGTGGCGCTCGGGGCAGACGAGGGGGATTGCGTATCCACCCTGGAAACTCGGTGGGATCGTGCGAAACGGCTTGTGGTAAGCGCGGCCTCGCGTTATCATGCGCGGCATCAAGTTCGGGGGTTGCAGCCGTGGACGGCTCCAACCCATTCTGCCCGAATCGGCCGGGTCCGTCTGCCGTCCGCATCGTGGGCGTGTGCTATCCTTGTGGACGGTGATAATGAACGAAGGGGGTCAGTAAAATGAAGTATCGCGTTGGTCTGATGATGGGCGTCTTGGGCGTGGCGACCGCCGCGCAGGCGCAGGTGGGGCCGGAGACGGTGTTCGACGGCTCGATCCCGCAGACGGCGACCGGGCAAGCCGATAGCGTCATCCTGGGGCCGTGCTCGGACACATTTGCCTACGACTCGGGCAACCCGTTCGCGTACGGCACCGGCCGGACGGTCGGCGCCGCGGCGGAATGGGAGCTCTACCAGCCGTTCGAACTCGACAACGACTGGCAGATCTGCGCGTTCGATCTCGACGGCTGGTACGTCACCGGCAGCCCCCGCAGCTTCCAGGTGCAGTTCTATCCCGATGACGGCTCGGGCGACATGCCCGACCTGTCCCAGCCGCTGCTGGCCACGCCGGCGGCCGTGGAACTGACGCCCTTCGCCCAGGGCGAGGACTGGGTCACCGTCGGCATCGACCCGACTTGCTTCGACGCCGACACCCTCTACTGGCTGGAGGCCAAGACCGGCCCCAACGACGACCACTGGAGCGCCGTCTATCGCGACACACCCTTCGGCATGGATTCGTACTCCATCCGCAACGGCGACTTCAGCCAGAAGTTCCGCGCGCCCTCGATCGCCATGCGCCTGCGCGGCGAGATGGGCTGCGGCGGGGGCGGCGACTGCTTCGATGACGTGGGCTGCCCCGCGGATGTCGATGGGGACGGCGACGCCGACGCCGACGACTTCTTCGCCTTCCTCGACCTGTTCGCCGGCGGCGAGCCGTGCGCCGACCTGGACGACGACGAGGACACCGACGCCGACGACTTCTTCGGCTACCTCGACCTGTTCTCTGCCGGCTGCTAAGTCCGAGCTGCGAAGAAGGGCTTGAATCTCAAGCCCAAGTCATGATGGAGGCCACGCACCAACCGGCGTTCTCGCCGGTTGGTGCCGTTTTGGTGGCACGACGCGGGGGCCGGTCCGCTCAGTCGTTCTCGCCGGCCACCTTCTTCCGGTACTCCTCCACGGAGACCTCCTCGACCTTCGCCTTCGCCAAGACCGCGTCCAGAGCCTTGTGCTCGCGGATCTGCTGATAGATCGCCCCGACCTGGTTGCGCTGGATCAGATCCTGCCGCAGTTTCTCCGGCCGCTGCCCCTGCTCCATCGCCAGCTGCGCGATCCGACCGTTGATCTCCGCCTCGTTCACCTTCACGTCCAGCTTCTCGGCGATCTGGTGCAGGATGAAGAACATCTTCAGTTCCCGCTGCGCCGCGGCGTCCGACGCCGCCCGGATCTCGGCCATGTGCTCCTCGACCTGCGTCGCATCCACGCCGCGGTACATCAGCTCCATCCGCTTGCGCTCCTGCGTCCGCGTCGCCTGCGAGGCGCTCAGCCGCTCGGGCAGCGCGATCTCGGTCTTCTCGATCAGCTTGTCACCGATCTGCTGACGCATCGCCGCCTGCTGACGCACCAGCGCCCGCTGGGTCAGCCGCGCCCTGATCGCCTCGCGAAGCTGCTCCTCGCTCTCCATCCCGAACATCGAGACGATCTTCTCGATTCCCGCCGGATTGATCCGGTCCACCCGATCCACCCGGAACTCGATCGTCAGATCGTCCCCGCGGATCGCCTCCACCTCGTGGTGCGCCGGCCCCTTCACCTTCACCGTGAACGTCTCGCCCGCCTTGGGCGCGCCCATCTGCTTGGAGAAGTCCTCGACGAGCACGCCGAGCACCATCCCCTTGCCGTCCTTGTCCTCCGTCGGCACCTGCACGACGGCGCCCTCGATGTCGTAATGCACCGTCCCGTCCTTGCCGGTCATCTTGCCATGCCCGGTCAGGTAATCCCCGGCTTCCGATGTCTCGCGCTCCTCGAGCTCACCCTCGCTCACGCACAGCTTCTTGATCTCGTCCTCGATCGTCTCGTCCTCGACCTCGAACGCCGGCTTCATCACCTCAAAGCCCTCGAGCTCCGGCAGCTCGAACTCCGGCACCACCTCCACCTCGACCTCAAACGCCAGCGGCTGACCCGCCACCAGCTCCACATCCGCCAGCTCCTCGGCGACCGGATCCCCCACCACCTTCAACTCGTGGTCCTTGATCGCCCGCGAGTAGGCCCCGGCCACAAGCTGGTCCTTGGCCTCCCGGCGCATCGCGTCGCCGAACTTCTTCTGGAGCAACTGCTTCGGCGCGTGCCCCTTGCGGAACCCGGGAAGCTGCGCCTCCACCGCCAGCGTGCTCAGGCTGTCGTTCAGCCGCTCGTCCACGGTCTCAGCCGGAATCTCGATCCGCAGCTTCTTCCTGCTCGGACCCGCGTCCTCGATCGTGACGCTGTTCTCCCGCTCCGCAACGCTCGCCTCAGCCATGGAAACGGCTCCATCATCAATGGGATCGTGTCAAAAGGGCGCGTCCCCGCGCCCGAGCCGCAAGTCTAGACCACCCCCACCCCCGCGAGCAGACGCATCCTCGCCCCCGAGCCGGCGCACCCGCCCGCGCGAGCCGGGGCGTCCTCGCCCCGTTCCGAGAGGACAACCGCCCCCTCGCGCCGAGACACCAATCGCATCTCCCCGTTCCGACTCCCCCCGAGATTGACCCAGCCCCACACCCCGCCCATCATCCCCCTCATGAACAAACGCAGGCCGGAGTGGCGGAATTGGCAGACGCAGTGGATTCAAAATCCACCGGGGTAAAACCCGTGGGGGTTCGAGTCCCCCCTCCGGCATTCGCTCCCCGTGCTCATGCGTCCGCCCCCCGATGGAGCCCGCGCATGAAGCCACGCAAATCCACCTACCTCCTCCACCGATGGATCGGACTCATCGTCAGCCTCCAGCTCCTCGCATGGAGCATCGGCGGCTTCACCTTCAGCATCCTCCACATCGAAAACGTCCGCGGCGAACGCGACATCGCCGCCCCGCCCTACGAGACGCTCGACCACCCCACGCTCCAGTCGCTCCCCGAACCCCTCAGAAACGCCCTGCGCGCCCTGCCCGAGGGCGAACACAACTTCGGCACAATCACACTCGCCGACCGCGGCGCGGGCCCGGCGTGGGAGATCCGTGACCGGGATCACGCCCTCATCGCCCGATTGCACCCGCTCACCGCCCGCCCGCTCCCGAATCTCTCGCGCGACCAAGCCCAGCACATCGCCCAACGCGATTTCATCGGCTCGCCCGAGGCGCTCTCCACCACGCTCATCGAGTCCGATCCCCCCACCGAGTACCGCGCCAAACCCCTGCCCGCCTACCGCGTCGAGCTCGACCACGACAAACGCCCGCACATCTACCTCGACGCCCGCACCGGCGAGATCACCGCCCGCCGCAACCGCACCTGGCGCATCTTCGACTTCTTCTGGATGCTCCACACCATGGACTACCAGGGCCGCGACGACTTCAACCACTGGCTGCTCACCGCGTTCAGCATCCTGGCCATCCTCACCGCCGCCTCCGGCCTGACCCTCTGGCTCTGGCGAGCAAAGTCGCGCCGCAAGCGCAAACGAAACACCGCCCCGACGCCCTCATAACGCGGCGCTCGGCAGCCGCGCAACATCCGCCACCGCGCCGCCCTGCCCCACCTCACCGGCACGCTCCCACGCCAGCCGACGACAAGCCGCCCGCCGCGCCCCCACCCAATCTCTCTCCCGCCCCGCTAACAACCCCGCCCAAACATGTCCAGGTACGCAAAGAAGTCCTCGCTATCGCAATCCCCGTCGTGGTCGATGTCGCAGAACGGGAGGTGGGCCTGGCTGTAACGCTCCAGGAACAGAAAGAAGTCCTCGCCCGAGAGCACCCCGTCACGGTCCAGATCCGCCCCGCACCGGCACATCACGTTCTCCAGCAGCACGATCGGCGCGAGATCCCCGCTGCTGTTGCTGCTGATCCGCGGGCTGATGATGTCCGTGTCGCCGTCGAGATCAAAGTCGCCGAACGCGAAGTCCGCCGCGGGCGAGTTCGCGCCGTACCACGCCTTGTTCGAGAAGTCGCCCCTCCCGTCGTTGAGGTGCACGAACGCCCCGCCGAACTCGGCCGTGCAGACGAGATCGAGGTCCTCATCGTCGTCGATATCCAGCGCGAAGACGCGCCCATGCACCCTCTCCTCCTGCGCCGTGAACTCCTGGGAGATCGTGAAACGAGCCGTGCCGTCGTTCTCGTAGATCGTCAGGTACGGGATCTCGTCCTCCACACTGTGGTGCATCAGCGCGGCGTCGGGGTCGCCGTCCCCGTCGAAATCGCCCGCGACGACGCTGTAGCCGTGCGCCGTGGTCACCGTCGTGTGGTCGAGGCTGAGCACGCCGGCACCATCGTTCAACAGCACGCCGAGAAGGCCCGGGTCGAGGCGCGAGCCCGAGACGCCCAGGACATCAAGGTCGCCGTCGCCGTCGAAGTTGGCCACGACGGGATTGCCGAACGGCACGCCGATACTGCGGGTGTCCATGACAACCTCCTGGGCGATCGTCAGGGCTCCCTCGCCGTCGTTGAGCAGCACGGCCATCCGCCGATCGACGAGTTGCGGATCGTCGCGATCCCACAGGCCGTGGACGTGGGCGAGCACGTCGTTGTCGCCGTCGCCGTCGATGTCGGCGATCTCGATCCGGCGCGGGCTGGTGTCCTTGAATCCATATCGAATCGGGGGATCGAACGCCAGGCCCCGCCCCAGCGCGACCCAGATGGAGCCCGGATTCTCGGAGTTGGAGATGTGCTCATCCATCGAGAACACGAGATCGATCAACGCATCGTCGTTCATGTGCGCGAGGCGAAGATCCACGACGTTGGAGAACCCGAAGATCCCCACGAGCGTCCGCCAGGACTCGCTGAACACGCCCGTCCCATCGTTCTCCATCACGCGGATGGAGGCCGGGAAGTTGGCAAGATAGCCGAGCACGAGATCGAGGTCACCGTCCCCATCAAGGTCTGCCGGTCTGACAGTGTTGTAGTCGGCGTCCTCCGGATCGCCGGACTCCATCTTGCGAACACCGCGCGGCGTGCCCGCGCCGTCATTGAGGTATGCAATGATCTGCGAGAAGTTCCGGAAGTTGGGGGCAACAGTGACAAGGTCCGTCCAGCCATCGCCGTTGACATCCAGGAACTCCTGGAGCCACGGGCCCTCGTTGATCAGCTGCGACTCCATCGCAGAGAACGTCCCGTCGCCCTCGTTGCGCAGCAGGGCGTAGGCGCCCCAGAGCTCGTTGCCGACGGCGGCGTCCAAGTCGCCGTCGTTGTCGATGTCGCCGAGCGCGACGGTGGTGCTGTAATAGAAGAACCCGTCGCCGATGGCCTCGGTGTCATACGCCGTGCCCCCGCCGAACGTGCCGTCGCCCTCGTTCAGCCACACGCAAAGGAAGGAGCTGTTGCCGTACAGCGCCGCCGCGATGTCGAGATCCTCGTCTCCGTCCAGATCGCGCAGCTCGATGTCGTAGACCTGAAGAATGATCGGGACCACTGGCGGATTCGGCGCGAGGCTGAAGCCGCCATCGCCGTCGTTGAGCAGGATCTCGGCGTGCAGCCCGCCCGGCACGACGAGATCGAGATCCTCGTCGCCATCCACGTCCCCGGTCGCCAGGAATGGCCCGGGATACGCGAAGTTGCGGTTGAGACCGCCCCGGGGCGTGGTGCCGCCGACGACAACGCGGATCTCGTCCTCGAACGTCCCGTCGCCGCGATTGCGCAGGATCGACACGTCCTCGCTCAGCACGTTCAGGAACGCGAGATCGTTGTCCCCGTCGCCGTCGAGATCGCCGGCGACCAAAGAGCGGGGCTCATCGCCGAGTTCGTAGCGCTCGCCGCGCGTGAAGTTGGCGTCACCATCGTTGAAGAGTATGGTCGTGTCGTCGGCCCGTGCGTTGGCGGTCGCGATATCGAGATCCCCGTCACCATCCAGATCGACCGGCCAGGCGTCGCACGTCTCCAGGTCGTCCTCGCCCGCGAACACGCGAAACCGCCTCTCATATGTGCCGTCACCCCGGCTCAGTAGCATCGCCACGAACGACTCGCGAAGCGACATCGCGCAGATGGCGTCTTCGAGACCGTCTCCATTCAGATCACCCAAGCGAAGGCTCGTCGCTTTCCTCGCTAGCCCCTCGCCGATGTACTTTGGGGTGCTCGCCATGGCGTGAAACAGCGGATGCGAGTTCCAGTTCCAGTCCGGCGGACACGATTGGCCCTTGGCGTGAACCCCAAAAACACAGAACTGAGCCATTACAGCCCCAATGACACAAAACTGTGCCACCAGGAACGAAACCGACTCAAATAAGAGCCCCTAAAAATACACCTGTCTAACCTTCCTCCAGCAGATCATCGAGCACGCCAGGCTCACGAACGCCTCGTGGATGTCGGCTCTGCGGTCATCGCGCACCCGCAGCCGCTTGAACTGATGCAGCCAACTGATCGTGCGTTCGATCGGCCAGCGCTCT